>CAIXUF010000027.1 GCA_903922535.1 Candidatus Hydrogenedentota bacterium | reverse complement strand
TTGTTTCCCCAATCGAGGTTGGCGATTGTCGTTAGCGCATTCGCAGGTTTCATGCCCCCGAATACCGCCTCACGCAACAAGTTCCAGCGCACGTTGCGCCCCTTGTTCGAGTCGAAGCATATGTTGCCCGCGCAGGCACCAATGAAAACGTGAGAATCTTTGGGTCTATTTGGCCCACCCGGCCGGGCAATTTCGTCTTGGTCTGCACGACCCGGACTTGGCCCGAGAAGCATCAGCCAACCATTTGCCGCTCCCCAGCACGCGTTCGGCCAAGTTCGATGATATTCGCTCTCTGCGGCCTCCAGGGTAGCCTGAAATCGAACAGCAAGATCTGGATGAAACAGATTTGGATTCATTGCGCATTCATTCCAAGCGAAACACCACCGACCTTCATGCCTATGGCACCAGCTTTATATAGTTGCTGCAGCGTGGGGAAATGTTCCCACCCGCGTCTCGGTAGGTCACGCGTACCGTGTAGTAGCCGGGGGCGGAGGGTAGCGTGTATGCCTTCGTCGTGGCCGTGGGTTCCCATGCCGTCCAGTGTGCACCGTCGATGCTGAAGCGCATGCGGCTAACGCCTGATCCCGGTCCGTCCGACCAGGTCAGCGAGAGCGTCACGTTGGGGCTCTTGGTGGAAAGTGCGCCGTTGTTGATGACGATGGCGCCCGTGGGCGGGATGGTGTCCACGCGGATGTAGTCACTGTACGCGATGGAGCTGTTTCCGACCTTGTCCCGGTACATCACCCGCACCGTTTTGTATCCTTCGCCTTCGGGCAGGGTGTGGGCTTTGGTTGCGGCCAACGGCTCCCATGCCGTCCACGTGGCGCCGTCATCGCTGAAGCGCATGCGGATCGCGCCGGAGCCCGTTCCGTCGGACCATGTCAGTGAAAGCGTGACGTTGCGGTTGTTGGTGACGGACTGGTTGTTGTTGATGACAATCGTGCCGGTGGGCCGCGCGCGATCCACGAGGTACTGTTCTCCGGCGCTGTAATCGCCGTTGCCCGCACCCTCGCCGCCGACGGCGTTCCAATTCGCGTTGAACACCGTGTCGTCATCAACGAAGTTCAGCCCCAGCAGACCGTCCGGCGCGCCGGAAAGGTCCACGGTCACCGTGCGGGTGGCGCTGTCCTCCGCGCCGGTGACGGAGAGAATGGATGCGCCGGCCGCGGCCGTGCCGGTCAGCGCGAAGTCCGCCGCGCCCACGCCGCGCACCCCCTGGGTGAAGGTGACCAAAAACTGCGCCTGGGCCGCGGTGGTGGGCGACGGCTGCGCGCGCGTGATGGACTGGACCAGCGGGGCCGTTGTGTCCGTGAGCCATCCGTTGTAGTACTGCATGATGCAGTTGTCCATCAGCAGTTTGTAGCCGCCTGGGCTGAGGTGGATGGTGTCGCACTGTTTTGGATGGCTGGTGCTGATCGGGTTCATGTACGTCGGCGGCGTTCCGTAGGTGATGTCGCCGCCGGGAAGCGGCAGGTAGCTTGGCGCCATTCCGGGGAAGGGCACTGTTTGCGGGGCAAAGAAGGTTCCCAGCGAATCCGTATAGCCCACGCTCCACTGCACGATGCCCCAGTTTTGAATGTAGGAAGTCCTTGGGGTGGACTGGGCCACGGCGATCTTGCGCGGGGAAAAATGCGTGAAGAAAGTGTTCAGCACCTGCGTGTTGGCCTTGTTCTGAAAGACGTCGCCAAGCGTGAATCCGAGCGCCGCCGAAAACAGGGCAGCATCGTTGCTGTACTCGGCCATGCCGTAGGTGCAGTTCTCCGTGATGTTCAGAAAGTCGTAGTCGACCAGGAGCACCTTCACCCGGGGATGGTTGGCGTGGATCCAATCCACCACGGTCTGCACATTCTGCTGGATGGTGTCGAACAGCGCGTTTTCCTGATCCGCGGTCCATCCGACGCGCCAGGACCACATGTCGTTGCCGGAGATGCTCAGGTGGATGATGTCTATGGTGGGATACTGGTTCAGACACCAGGAGATGCGGTCCAGCATGGGCATGTTCGTGTGGCCCGGCGGCGAGGGAAAGGTGCCCTCGGGCGGCACGACGTTGTGCGCCCACTGGTCGGCGGTGGTGCCGCCCAGCGCGGTGTAGGTGCCCTCGACCTCATAGGTGTTCGTGCCGTAAACGCCGTTGAGCACCGACTGGAAGGCGCCCATGTCCCAGGGCCATTGCGCCCAACTGTCGCCCACGAGCAGGATGCGCTTCGCTGCCGACGCGTCAGGCGCGGCCAGCAACAGCATGGCGGCCAGCGCCAGCAAGAAACACAGGGCCAGCGGGCACCGCCTGGAGAAGACAGAACAGACCATCACGCAGCCTCCTTTGGCAACGGACCTTATCCGCACGGTCAGGACCAACAACCCCGCCATTATATAGCATTGGGCAAGAAAGGGATAGGGGGGGGGATACCCCATTTTGCGGACCACGAAAAGACGCGGCGGGCAGATCGTCAAACCTGCCCGCCGCGGAAGTCACGGCATGGATGACAGCCGGGGGCGGCTGTCCTGCGTGGGAAATTGGGCTACTTTACCACGGGACGCAGCACCATGTTGCGGTAGGACACGCCGGAATGGTCGCCCTGGAGATAGATGGGGCCGGGGCGGAACTCATCGGACCAGAGCGCGCCGCCGGTGCAGCCCAGCAGCGGGGCGTTGTCCTGCACGAGCTTGCCGTTGAGCTTCACGGTGACGTGGCGGTCGACCAGCGTGATGTCCACGGTCTGCCATTCTCCGGCGGGCTTTTCGGCCGAGACCAGGGGCTGAAGACGGCTGTAAATGCTGCACATGTTGTGCGGGTCGCCCGGCTTGCCGTAGCTGTCGAGCATCTGCACTTCGTAGATGCCGCGCAGATAGACGCCGCTGTTGCCGTCCTTGGTCATGTTGACATCAAAGCTGAGATTAAAGTCTTCAAACTCCTTCTCCGAGCGAATGTTGCCATAGCTGAGGTGGGGCTTGCCCTCTTCCTGTTTCGGGTCATTGGTCAGCACGCCCTTGGACACGCTCCAGCCGTTCTTGATGCCTCCGAACAGTTTCCAGCCTTTAAGATCCTTGCCGTTGAACATCTTGATCGGCTTGCCGAATTTCACCTTGGAGAGATCGGGCGCGGGCGGCAGCGGCGGGATGCGCTTGCCGGTGAATTCAGACTTGTCGAGCCCGGTACCGTCAGACTTGGGGTTGGTGGATACGCCCTTGAGTTCGTCGCCGCTCACGGTGCAGGTGAGCGTCTCGGGGAAGGACTGTTTGGCGATGACCTTGCCGGCGGCGTCCTTGCGCTCGACGCTATGGAGACGGGTCACGCACAGCGTGTTGCCGTCCATGTACACGGCGTCCACGGGCACGACGCTGCCGCCGTACCACAGCACGCTGGCGTCGAGGTATCCCTTGTCCTTGTCGACGCCGAGCCAGCCGGCGCCGTTGTTGGGCAGGTTCAGCGCCCAACGGCCGAGGAACGGATCCGCGGCCGGTTGGGCCAGGGCGGCGGCGCAGAGCAGCGCCAGCGCCGGCAGCAGTACGAATTGAAGGGCACGTTTCATGTCGGTTCTCCTTGGTTAAGTTTGGAAGACAGAGTCTGCGTCGCATATCTTCGCCAAAGCGGCCACCGCTTTTCCACTGGACAGCGTTCTCCGTATCGCAGGCGTCCCGCCTGCACAGCCTTCCCCCGGTGGGTTCTGGATGTGGTCCAAGTCCAAGGCGGGCGGGTAGCCCGCGATACGAGCGACGCAATGGCGCCGGGGATGTCGACCGGTTTTGCAATCGCCCGCACGGAGCTTGATAATCTCAGATTGACAAGGCGGGCGGGACGCCCGCGATACATCAGCCCGCGCTTATTGGTCCAGCGCAACGCGACATGGAGGATGCCAATGAATACAGCAGGCCGTGTTATTCCATTCCTTCTTGCAGTCTGGCTCGCTATCGGCACCTGCGTTTCCCACGCCGACGAGGTGCTGTACAACGGCATCCGCCTTCCTGACCCGTGGCCTCCGGCGGACCGCACGGCAACGCGCGAGCCCATGCCCGTTCCCTATCTGGAGCATCCGCCCGAGGTTATTCCGATAGACGTTGGACGCCAGCTTTTTGTGGACGATTTCCTCGCCGAGAAGACGGACCTGAAGCGGACCTGCCACGCGGCCGAATACTGGCCGGACAATCCAGTGCTGAAGCCGGACCGCCCTTGGGAAAGCGCCACGACGTCGCAGGAGCGTCCAGCGCCGACCGCCATGGTGTTCAGCGACGGTGTGTGGCACGACCCGCAGGACGGCCTGTTCAAGATGTGGTACATGGGCGGGTACAGCGACACGACCTGCCACGCGACCTCCAAGGACGGGATTCACTGGGACAAACCCGAACTTGACGTTGTCCCCGGCACCAATATCGTGCAGAAGCTTGGGCGCGATTCAAACGTGATTTGGCTCGACCTTGCCGAGAAGGACCCGCAACGCCGGTACAAGATGTTCGTCTATGCGCGCACGGGCGAAAGCAGGGGCGCGCTGTCCGTCTTCTTTTCTCCGGACGGCGTGCACTGGGGCGACCGTACGGCAACGAGCGGCCCGCTCGGCGACCGGAGCACGGCCTTCTTCAACCCGTTCCGCAACGTCTGGGTCTACAGCATCCGCGACTATGACCCGAAGACCGTGGGCCGTTTTCGCCGGTACTGGGAGAATTCCGACGTGCTCGCCGCGGCGAAATGGGAGAAAGGCCAGCCGCCGTTCTGGGTCGGGGCCGACACGCTCGACGCGCCGCGCGCGGACCTGAACACGCCGTGCGAACTGTACAATCTGGACGTTGCGGCCTACGAAAGTCTCTGCATCGGCCTGTTCAGCGTCTGGCGCGGCCAGCCCAAGGACCGCGCGAAGCCCAACGAGGTCTGCATCGGGTTCAGCCGCGACGGATTCCATTGGCAGCGCCCGACGCACGACGCCTTCATCCCCGTTTCCGAACGCCAGGGCGACTGGAACTGGGGCAATGTCCAGTCCGCCGGAGGCTGCTGCCTCGTCGTCGGCGACAGGCTTTACTTCTACGTCAGCGGCCGCAGCGGCGTTTCGGGGTCGCCCGCCTCGGGGACCTCCGCCACCGGCCTCGCCACGCTCCGCCGTGACGGCTTCGCATCCATGGACGCGCTTGGCGCCGAAGGCACCCTCACAACGCGCCCCGTGCTTTTCTCGGGAAAGCATCTCTTCGTCAACGCGGACGCGGCGAAAGGCGAACTGCGCGCCGAAGTCATCGGGGCGGACGGCGGCCCCGTTCCCGGCTTCACGCGCGAAGACTGCGTGCCGTTCAAGGGAGACGCGACCTGCGCCCCGGTACGCTGGAAGGGGCAGCCGGACCTCTCGCAATTCGTCGGAGAGAACGTCCGATTCCGCTTCAGCCTTCGCGACGGGTGCCTGTATTCCTTCTGGGTAAGCCCGGACCTGTCCGGGGCTAGCCGAGGATACGTGGCCGCCGGCGGTCCCGGCTTTAACTGCCCAACCGACACCGTCGGCTTGAAAGCGGTACGCTGAAGCCCCGGATGCGTGTTGTCCAGCAAGTCCTCAGGCAAGGACCGGTATTATAGCGAAAAATGCGGAAAATTTGAATGTGACAACCGGCGGATTTTCAATGAAAATTCTGCGGTTTAGTGGTATGCTAGAGGCAAGGAGACGCAGTGCGCATGGCAGAAGTCCCGAACGTCAAAGAAACGATTGCGCGGCTATTGCACCGTCTGGAGACGGTGAGGGCGAAGCGGCGTGCCCGGCAGGCGCTGGTGGAGGAGGATCTTCACGCCTTCGAGGACGCCTATGCGCGCCACTACATCCCGGGCGAATCGAAACCGCCCGAGGTGGGCCGTCCCTACCTGCTGCGGCCCCTGCGTCTGCGGCCGCGCGGCGGTGTGGTGCTGGCGCACGGTTTCCTTGCGGCGCCGCTGGAGACGCGCGCGCTGGGCGAGGCGCTGTGCCGGGCGGGCTATGCCGTGTACGGAGTGCGGCTGGCGGGTCACGGCACCGCGCCGGAGGATATCGCGCTGCGTCCCTGGGAAGAGTGGTATGCGTCGCTGGAGCGGGGCGTGGCCATTTTGGAAACCCTCACGGACCACATAGCACTGTGCGGATTCTCGATTGGCGGCTGCCTGGCGCTGATTGGCGCGGCGCGGATGTCGGCGCGGCTGTCCGCGGTGGTGTCGATTTGCGCGCCGTTGTATGTGCGGCGCTACATGATTCGGCTGGTGCCGTCCATCGTGGGGATTAATTCGCTGCTGCACCGGGTGGGCGCGGATCGGTTCCGGTGGGAGTATGCGGAAAACCATCCCGAGAACCTGCACATCAACTACATGCGCAACCCGCTCACGGCGGCGGGCGAACTGGTGACCATCATGGCGGAGACGGAGCGGCTGCTGCCGACCGTCATCATGCCGGCGTTGGTCATTCAGGCCTCTCGGGACACCACGGTGCATCCGGACAGCGGGCCCGACATTTTCGGCCGGCTCGGTTCGCCGCACAAGGAACTGACCATCTTTGAGCGGGACCGCCACGGGATTGTCAACGGCGCGGGCAGTGCGGAGGTGTTCTCGCGGGTGGAGCAGTTCCTCGATCAGGCACTGATCCTTCCGAGAGAGGAGAAGCCCGCGGTGGCGGCGGCGGAGCAGCCCGCCGTGGCCGAGGAGGAGGAGGCACGTGCGATTTCTGCCGTGTAGGCGGATGGGGGGCTAGCGGCGAAATTCGTTGCTCAGGGAAGCGGGTTTGGTCCGGGAAGCGGGCCGGTCCTTGCTTTTGTCCAGCACCTGCACATTGTAGGACCCGCCGAGCAGGAACACTTCCATGTCTGTCAGCCACTGCCCTACGGGGATGACTCCGCCCTTGTGCAGCGTGTAGGGATCGTCGTCATAGATGAAATTGACGACGTAGTCGCCCTGGTTGACGAAGACGGACTGCTTGCCGCCCGGGGGGATGGACACCTCGGAGGCGCCTTCCTGTGAAACGACGGCCGCCTTCACGCGGCTTTCGGCGGCATTGTTGATGCGGATTTCATAGGTGCCCTCCCGAAGCCGGTGCAGATTCTGGGGCAGTTGCGCCCTGGGCCGGTACGACCCGGATTTGCCTTCACCGTTCTCGGCCTCGCGCTCCCGCCGCGAGGAGCCCGCCACCGTGACACGGCTCTTGCGCGGTTCCGGGGGAGTGGTGTCGGGTGTGGCGCTGCTCTGCTCGTCGTCCGTGCCCTGACCGGCGCCCTCCCCGGCATTGTTCGTCTCGTCCGCCTTTTCGGCGGACTTGTCGGCATTGCCTGATGCGGGCGGGGCGGTTTCGCCTTCCGCTTTCTCCCCCTCCTTTTCCTTGTTCTTGCCTTTCGCGGCATAGAGGCCCGATTTCTTCACGAGTTTGTCATTTTCAAAACGGGCGGTGAAACTGGAACCGCCGGCATCGCGCCAGGTGTAGATGGTGACGTTTGTGCCGGTCTTGCTGATGGGCTGGGCCTCGATGCCGATGCGGTTCATGACCTCGTCGAAGGACATGCCCGCGCGGATGCCGTCATACAGGTCCTTGTCGATGGTCTTGCGCTCATCCTTTTCGGCGGGAATCTCATCCCCCTGGGGGGTGATGATGCTCTTTCGGATGAGTTTGCCGTCCTCGAAGCGGGCAAGAAAGCTCAGGCC
>CAIXUF010000026.1 GCA_903922535.1 Candidatus Hydrogenedentota bacterium | reverse complement strand
GGTGTCATTGTTCGAAAAACAAAGCGCTGAAGGAGAGACCATGAAACAAACTGTCAGAACATGGGCGAATCGACGGACGATCCTTATGCTAGCCGCCGTGGTGTTGTTTGCGGGCGGCTTGAGTTTTGCGGCCGAGAAAACAACGTATAAAGATCCGGAATTGACCATTCCATTCTGCAAGACGCCGCCGAAGATTGACGGCAAGCTATCCCCGGGCGAATGGGATTTCGCAGCCGCCGTTAGCATGCTGGAAGCGTACCCCTGCTACTGGCCGAGGGCCATGCGGCAGGAACAGCCCACCTTTTATCTCTTTCGGGACAAGGAGTTCCTCTACATCGCCATGGACTCGCTGGACTCCAACACCACGGGCATCATTGGCGCCTGTGCCATGCACGATAACAGTCGGATTATCGGCGATGACTGCGTGGAGTTGATGCTCGCGCCGGGCGCTGGCGAACAGATCAAACAGTACGATTTCCCGACATATTATTTCGCGTTCAACTCAATTGGCACGATCTGGGACTGCAAATTCATCACGCTTCTGAACGAAGACCATAACTCGTGGGAAAGCGGCGCCGAAGTGGCCAACAGCGTGGAAGGCACGCACTGGGTGTGCGAGATGAAAATCCCGCTGGCTGCGATCCACAAGGAACTGCCCAAGGACGGAGATGTCTGGCGTATGAATTTGGACCGCACCTATTCGGGGTACAATTGGTCGGCTTGGAACGCGGCCGGGGGGTTGAACGACTGTCGCGTGGGCGGCAATATTACCTTCGACAGCCAGGCCCCGGCGGTCCGTCTCATCTCGGTTAAGCCGCTGATTGACGGCCTGCTACAGCTCACGGTGCAGGTGGCCAACGGCACGGACAAGGCCCGTAAGGTCAAGCTGGAATTGGCCGGCGAGGGGGACAAGGACGGGGGCGGGAAAATCGCGATTGGCGCCGACGCACAGGAACTTACCGTGAACCCGGGCGAGACCAAGGAAGTCAATCTGGGTAAAAACCAGAAACTGCTGGCGTCCAACGTGGTGACCCTGAAGGCAACGGACGAGGCGGGCAAGACGCTGTATTTTGTCGAGCGGCAGGTCAACGTGCCCTCGCCATGGTTTGCGAAGAAGGTTGCGCCGAAAGTGCCGCTGGTGTACGTGTTTCCGCGTTTTCTGCCTTCCCTGGAACGGCTGGCGGTGCTGGTGGATTACACGGCATGGGCCAAGAAGACGAGTTACACAGGCGAACCGCCGAAGGCCGAGGTGAAGGCGTGGCCCAAGGGCGGGGAGAACGGCAAGCCGGTGATGGAGGGAGTGCTGACGGAGTTCAAGGACAACCAGGGCACATGGCGTGCCTCGACCAAGGACCTGCCGGAAGGCGAGTATGTCGTCAAGGTCAAGGTCCTGTCCGCCGGCAAGAACGAAGCGCTGGTGGATTACGACGACTGGTTTGAAAAGAAGGTATTCGACTGGATGAAGAATCCGCGAGGCGTAGGCGAAGCGGTGCCGACGCCCTATACTGCTCTTGATGTGAAAGGCGGCGATATCAAGCCGTGGGGACGGTCATATCGGTTTGGGAAGGACGGCCTGCCCGAAGGCGTAACCAGCCAGGGAAAAGAGTATCTGACCGGGAAGGTGGAACTGCTGGCGGAGGTGAACGGCAAGCCCGAGGCAGTCAAGGTGACCAAGCCTTTCGCGGTCAGCGAGGCGAAGCCAGCCAAGGTGGAGAGCCGGTCGGAATTGAGCGCGGGGGATTTGAAAATCGAGCTTGAATCCGTAACGGAATATGACGGCTTTGTGCTGTATCGCCTGACCTATGGCCCGCAAAAGGATGCGGTTACCGTGAACCGCCTGCGTCTGAAAGTGCCGATCGCCGTGAAGCACGCGAAGTTTTATTCCGCGGCCGGAGATACACAGGGAACCTGCATCCAGGGCGACCTACTGCCTGAGAAACAGGGCAAGGTGTTCGATAGCTATGAGAACACGCGTTCGGTATGCTGTTCGCCTAGTTTTGCCAGCCTGTTCTGGGTTGGGGACCACGACATCTGTTTCTGCTATGCGTCCGACAGCGACAAGGGCTGGCTGATTCGCGACGATGCCCCCGCGGTGGAGGCCTGGCGCGAGGGGGAAACGTTAACGCTGTGGCTGAACCTGGTGGACAAGGAATCCAAGCTGACGGGGCCCCGCACGCTAGAATTCGCGTTCCAGGCTGGCCCGACCAAGCCCTTGCCCGAAGGCTGGCGGGGAATACAGGATATTGCCCACCCGACGGATGCTCCCATGCCGCTCGTGCAGGTGGGTGGGGGCGGTGATGCCATGCCCGGCGGCGGCCTGTGCTTCATTCACCCCGGCGTCACGCCGGAGGAGCAGAAAAAATCGCGTGAGTATCTTGAAAAACAGATTGCCGGCGGTAACAAGTTGATCGTTGGCTATACGTATTGGCCGCATGTGCCGAAGGGCTTTCCTGAGACCCGCGTGTTCCGGGGCGAGTGGGGCATTGACAAACAGACATGGGATGCGGTAACCGGTCCCGGGCCCCAGGACTCGCATTGGAAGAACCGCTTCTTTGGCG
>CAIXUF010000025.1 GCA_903922535.1 Candidatus Hydrogenedentota bacterium | reverse complement strand
CGTGTACAAGTCGATCCTGCCCGCAACGGTGCTCGGCGCCAATGAACTTATCCGCACCGGCTACATCGGCACGGGCGGCATGGGCCGCGCCGACCTCATCTTCGCCGTGCAGAACGACAACTTCGCCGTGACGGCGCTGTGCGACCTCTTCCCCAAGAATCTCGGGCGCGCCGTCAGCCAGACCGGCGTGGGTCAGAAATTCCCCAACGCCACCAAGCACCATGATTTCCGCGAAATCATCGACAACAAGGACATCGACGCCGTCGTCATCGCCACGCCGGATCACTGGCACTGCCTGCCCGTGCTGTACGCCTCCGAGGCGGGCAAGTTTGTGTACTGCGAAAAGCCGCTGTGCACGACCATCGCCGAGGCGCACGCCATGCTCGACACGGTCAAGAAAAACAAGACCCTCTTCCAGGGCGGCAACATGCAGCGCAGCGGCGAGCATTTCCAGAAGGCCGTCGCGCTGATCAAGAACGGCTATATCGGCGACGTGGCCAGGGTCGAGACCTTCTCGCACGACAACACCGACATCAGCGGCATCGGCATGGGCGACACAAACATCGACAATCCCGAGTTCGCCGGCATCGACTGGGATTTCCATCAGGGCTGGGTCGCGCGCCGGCCGTTCAACAAGAACCGCTGGATCTACAATTTCCGCTGGTACCTGGACTATTCGGGCGGCAAAATCACCGACTGGGGCGCCCACCTGATCGACATCGTCATGATGGCCATGGGCGATGACCTCCAGCCCAAGAGCGTCACCGCCTCGGGCGGCAAGTACCTCATCAGGGACAGCCGCTCAACGCCCGACACCCTCGACGTGAACTGGCGCTTCGACAAGTTCATCCTCAGCTTCTCCAACCGCGTGTGGAACCCGCAGATCATGGACGGCACCCAGTGCGACCACGGCATCGTGTTCTACGGCACCAAGGGCACGCTGCGGGTGGACCGGTCAGGCCTCAAGGTGTGGCCGATGAAGCAGAACCAGGTCAAGGACGCCCCCTGCGAGATGCAGGACATCCCGGCGTCCGCCCCAAAGCCCGAAGACGCACTGAACACGCCGCACTGGCAGAACTTCGCCGATGCAATCAAGACCGGCGCCAAGCTGAATTCGCCCATCGACGTGCTGTTCAACACCACGCGCGTGTGCCACATCGGATCCTGCGCCTACGTGGCCGGCGCACACTTCGCCTCGGGCGCAACGTTCGACGGTACCGGCCCGAGCCTGCCCGACGAGGCCCCGGTCTTCGGAGGCGCGACCCTGGACTGGGACGCCGAGACCCAGAAGTTCACCGGAGGCGACGCCGAGGCGGTCAAGATCGCCAACAACTGGGCCTACCGCGAATACCAGAACGGCTGGAGCCTCAAGCCCCCGCACCACGCCTGAATCTACCAAGCCCCGTTAAGAATACCTCCGCCCGATCCGGCACGCCGGGTCAGGCGGAATTCTTTCCCCCCTAAACCCAAGACCCAAGACCCTACCCTGGGAAATACATCGCCATCGCGAATTCCATGGCAAAATCGGGATCGTTGCTCAGTTCCACATGCCTTGCCAGCCGGGCGATAACCTCGGCGCGGGCGCGGGCACGGCGCGAAAGCGCCGCCCACTTCGCCCCTGCAAGCGACGCGTTGCCGATGTAGACAATGCGGTCATGCGGCAGTTCGGGCGGGAGCAGGCCAATCCGCTGCGCGTTGTCGCGGCGGATGAAACTGCCGAAGCCCCCGGCCACCAGCACCTGCCCAAGCTGATCAATCCCCAGCCCTGCCTGCCGCAGCAGGAGGGAGATGCCCGCGCGGATGGCCCCGGCGGCCAACTGCAATTCGCGCACATCGCGCTGGGTGAGACTCACATGGCGCGTGCCGTCGTCGGACAACACAAACTCCACCTCTCCATCGGCATCGCGCTGGAACCGCGCCGCCGCATCGGCCGGAATGCTTGCGGACAATACCTCCGGCGCGGGCAGGCGCCCGTCACAGCCGAGCGCGCCGCACTTCAACAGTTGTCCGCACAGGTCAATGAGTCCGCTGCCGCATAGGCCTGACGGCGCACCGCCGCCGATAACGCCCAGCCGCACCCGCTCGTCGATGACGATCTTTTCAATGGCCCCGGCGGTGGCGCGCATGCCGCAGGAAATGCGCGCGCCCTCGAACGCGGGCCCGGCCGCCGTGCTTGCCGCCCACAGCCGTCCGCCATGGGACAGCACGATTTCCCCGTTGGTGCCCACGTCGACAAACAGCGTCGCGCCCGCCCGTTCGGGCAGCGCCGTGGCCAGCAGCCCGGCCACCGTGTCGCCGCCGACGAACCCGCCGATCACGGGAAACACATAGGCCCGCGCCTCGGGATGGATGCTGAGACCGAGTTCAGACGCCAACACCGAAAGGCCCCGCCCGAATACCGGAACGAAGGGCACCATGCTTAACGGCGCCGGATCGATCCCGCACAGCAGATGTTCCATGGTCGTGTTGCCCGAAAATGCCGCCGTATGCACCGAGTCCGGCGCAACGCCCGCATCCCGGCAAAGCTCCGCCGCCATCTCCGCCACCGCCGCCGTCACCGCGTTCCGCAGTTCGCGCAACCCGCCTTCCCCCTGCACTGCGTGCGAGATCCGCGAGATCACGTCGTCGCCCTGGGCCGTCTGCGGGTTCATCCGCGACACGACCGCCTTCTCGGCGCCGTCCGACAGGTCCAGCAGCACGCCTGCGAGCGTGGTGGTGCCGATGTCAAAAGCCAGCGCATAACTGGCCGTGCGCATCTCGCCAGGATGATAGTCCAGCAATGCGCCGTCGCGCAGCAGCGCCCATCCCTCATAGCCGCCGTCGCGCAGTGCCGCCACCGTGCGGTGCAGCGTCGTTGGCGACGCCTTCAGCACGCCCTTGCCGTTCCACGCGCCCGAGGCGCGCAACGCCTCCTCGATGCGCACCAAGTCCGGCATGCCGTCCTCAAGCGTGGGCCGCCGCATGCGCACCCGCGCCTGCCGCACCTCCGGCTCCAGGTCGTGCACCGCACCCGTGTCATGGTCCGTGAGGATCTGGTGCCGTCCGCCAAAAACCGACGACTCCGGCACCACGACCGTCACATCCCGTGCGATCCGCTGGCGGCAGGCCAACCGCCAGCCCTGCGCCAGTTCCTCCTCGGAGAAGGCGTTTTGCTCCGCGTCCACAGGCGCGTCCGCGCCATCCACACGCACCCGGCACTTGCCGCAGGTGCCCGCGCCGCCGCAGGGCATGTCCATCGCGGTGCCTGCGCGGCCCGCCGCCTCCACCAGCGACGTGCCCGCCAGCACGTCCACCGTGCGCCCGCTCGGTTCAAACTTCACTTCGTATGTTTGCTCGCCCACGAAAGACTCCTTTTAATGGCATGCTTCACCTTACCGCCCCGCGCCCCGTCGGCGCAACAAGGTCAGAGAGGAGAAAGGTATACGGACGGCAGAGCGGACGTGTCGGGGAAAGGGTATCTGTAGAAGTCTTGCGCAATTACCGGGCAAGCCAGTCCTGATGCCGGTTGGAGTGAGGCGCCCTCCACTTGACAGGAAGACCATATTCAGTCTATATTTAGTCATATACAACCGGAGACCGCCCATGAGCCTTGCACGGCAAATCAAGCCCATCAGTTATCTGAAATCACATGCCGCAGACATAGCCCGGCATTTGGGGGACAGCGCCGAGCCCCTGGTGATCACGCAAAACGGCGAGGCCAAAATGGTGGTGCAGGACATCGTTTCCTACGAGGCAACGCAGGAAACCCTGGCATTGCTCAAGATTCTTGCGCTGGGCAATCGCCAAATCGGGGAGGGCCGGGTCCTGCCCGCGGAGGACGCAATAAGGCGCGTGCGCAACCGCCGGACCGGCAATCAATGAAATTCACGGTGTGTTTGACCGAAGACGCCGAACGCGATCTTGCGGACATTTTTGACTACATCGCTGCGCAGGACGCGCCAGAGAAGGCGGAGCATGTCTTGGACCGGATTGCCCGGATGCTGGCGGGTCTGGCCGAGTTTCCCGAACGGGGTGTGTTCCCAAAGGAGCTTGTCGCGCTGGGCATCCGAGAATACCGGGAAGTCTTTTTCAAACCCTACCGCATCCTGTACCGCCTTTCCGAGAAAAACGTGTACGTATATCTCATCGCCGACGGACGCAGAGACATGCGTCAACTGCTGGAGCGCCGGCTGCTCGGAGGATGAGCCACCGCACCCTGCGTGAGGGGCAGCGTTCCTCATCCCGCCTCCGGACTTCCGTCTGAATGTGCCACTTCAGGCGCGGGGCTTGCAGGCACTGAAGGCAACAGACACAAGCACGGCCAACCCGGCGAGGAAGATGTCCGCCAGACTGCCTTTGAGCCCCTCCATCGTGAAATCGGCCTTGCCGCACCGGCATCCGCCGGGATTCAGGATTTGGTTGAGTTCGTCCTGGGTCAGTTGACCGTCCCCGTTGGCATCGAGCTGGCTGAACTGGTCCTGGGTCAGTCCGGGAACCGCCGCCACGGCCTCGGTCCTGTTCAGACCGCCGCTGTGATCGCCGTCCGCCGCGGTAAACCCGTCCAGAAGCAGTTGCGCCGCCGTCCGGACGTTTGCGGGCGGGGCCACGGAAAACACCGCGCCAACCGTCTTGATCGAATTGACGATCAGCGTCGCAGGATTGGCCGCCGTCCCGGCCAGGGCTCCGGTCCAACGGGCAAGAACATAACCTGCACTGGGTGTCGCCGTCACCGTGACCGTTGTGCCCGCAACGTATCCGTCTTCAGGCTGCGCCGGGGTGACGACAACCATGCCGTTGGTCACCGCGTCCACTGCCACGGGAATCCCGGACATCCTCACGAAATGCGCTGTTATGCTGCGGTGGGTGGCGGGCGTGATGGTCAGATCAAGGGAGCCCGGCACCGCTTCCGGCGCCCCTTCCCACGATGCGAATTTCCATCCCAGCGAGGGTTTTGCATGCACGGTTAGGGGGGCATTTCGGGGCACCGCATGATCTCCGGCGGCCGGGTCCAGCACGCCCTGCCCGTCGACGGCAAGCTTCAACGCAACATTGTCGCACGGGCCGGTGAAGGCGATGTGCAGTCCCTGCGCGTCCAGCAGGGGGACCTGGTTGCAGACGAAACCGTCGGAAAGGGGGTTGCCCTGCAACTGCACGGTCATTTCGCCGCCTATCCCGCGCCAAAAGTCCACCAAAGGCGTTGCATCCGCTATGTCATTGCCGCGGAAATCAAACTGGCGCGCCCCCGTCAGCGCGCCAATGCCGATCAGGCTTCGGATCCGCGGGGTCTGGCCGGTGTACTGGAGTCCTGCGAGGCTGGCGGCCGCCGTTGGATCAATTGGGCCGGTCCATTGATTGAGCGCGTCCCGTACGGCAGATTCAAGCGCAGGGTCCGCAAACCGTTCCTTCGGATCCGCGGGCACAACCCCTTTGGTTGTCAGGTCCACGTATTCGCCCGGAAGGATGAACGTGCTGTCCTTCGCGGCCAGTGTGTCAAGTATCCCGCTGAACTCCCCCCAGTGCTCTGGAAACGTGTCCATCATCGGGTGGTGCTGCAGCACCAGGAGGGGACGCGACTGGTCGTGGGTCGCGAGAAAGGTGCTTAGACTTGGAATTCCGGGATCGGGCTCAATCTCCCCGCCGCCGCGCCGGAGAACATGCAGGGGCAAATCCGGGGACGGGGCAAAGTACCAAATGTCAATCTGGCCAAGGTCGTGAAGGGCTTTCGCCGTGTTGGCGTCCGTCTCGTTGAACGGGGCGCCGAAGGTGCGCATCTTGATCCCGTAGGTGTCCAAAATCGTCTGCTGGGCGCGCGTCAAATGATCCAGTTGCTCCTCGTAGGGGCGTCCTTTGAACTCATAGGTGGTCCCGGCGGGGTAGGCTTTCTCCGCAACATCATCTGCCCTGTCCTCCCGAAAGCCCGCCTTGGCACCGCCCGGCAGATAGTAGGCATGGTCATAGCCATGGTTCCAAAACTCGACAAACCCGCTGCGCGCCATGTCCGTGATCTTGTCATGCTGCGCCGTGGTGGGATTCTGGCACAGGCTGGCAATCATGCCCGCCGACGTCTTGATGCCGCGCTGCTTTAGTGCGTCAGCATAGCTCAGAAAGCGCGCGAAACTGTCTGACGACGCGGTGCTGAGGTCATCCGCCTTGAGCACCACAAACTGCCGGTACACCTGGACGGGCGCCGCGCATTCCGCCCAAAGCGCGCCGCTGCTGATCACCAACAAGTGAATGAACGCCCGTCCGGGCTCGGATGCGGCAGAGTATTCATAGCCGTCCTTATTATCACTTTGCACGTTGCCTACCGTTGCGGCCCATTGTAGTGACGCATCCGCGGGCATGGGCTGCGTCCAGGTGATTTCGATGTCTGCCGTCTCGCCCGTCCGCACCGCTGTCGGATGGACGGCAATCTGCATCGGGAAAATACAAACAGATGTCGCCAAAGCCACTACCAAGAATGTACTCATGCAAAAACCTTCCGCCTGCCTCTGCCGTCCAAGCCATAGGCCGCATCATTATATCTCGAATCGGCGCTCGGCGGATTCTGAGTCCGGTCGGTGCGCCGCCTCGGAAGCCCTTCTTGCTTCGGACACGTTATGGTTGCCGTAATAGGCTGCTCCCCGATTCTCTAAACGGGCCCGGCTGACAAGGGAACTTGCCAGGGTTCCTGAGGGCACGTCAAGTGAACAAGCGTTGTCAAGGGCGAACGTTACAGCCCGAGATGCTAACCCAATATGGGAGTTCCCCCGGCTCTGCCGGGGTGGCAGTAGCTGTTTGACATTTCCGGGAGTCCATCGCGGAAACTCTTGCTCGTGAGCCGCCAAAGCACACGAAAGGAGTTCCGCGATGGACACATGCGAAAGTT
>CAIXUF010000024.1 GCA_903922535.1 Candidatus Hydrogenedentota bacterium | reverse complement strand
CGCGTCCGTTGTCTCTATGGGCGTCCCCGTGAACCCGATGAAGGAAGCGTTCGGCAGCGCATCGCGCAGGTGCCGGGCCAGTCCGTCAATCAGGTCATACTGGCTCCGGTGTGCCTCGTCGGTGATGACGATGATGTTCCGCCGACCGCTCAGCGCGGGCATCCGCTCCCCCTTCTCGGGCAGGAACTTCTGGATCGTCGTGAATACCACTCCCCCGCTCGCCACCGCCAGCAGTTCGCGCAGATGTTCCCGGCTGGCCGCCTGCACGGGCGTCTGCCCCAGCAGTTCGTGACAGCGCTGGAACTGGCCGAAAAGCTGGTCGTCAAGGTCGTTGCGGTCCGTCAACACCACCAGCGTCGGGTTCTGCATCGCCGGGTGGCGGATGACCCGTGCTGCGTAGAACAGCATGGAAAAACTCTTGCCGCTCCCCTGCGTGTGCCACACCACGCCCGCCCGCCGGTCCCCCGGCTTGCCGTGGCTCATCCGGCCCGCCCAATAGGCCCCCTGCTCCTCCTGCACCGCCACGTCGCCGCTCAGGCCGCTGGCCCGCAGCGTCTCCTCCACCGCCACGTTCACCGCGTGGAACTGGTGGTACCCCGCGATAATCTTGTGCGGCACCCCGCTGTCCGGGTCGTCCTCGAACACGATGAAATGCTGGAGCAGGTCCAGAAAGCGTTTCGGCTCGAACACCCCGCGCACCAAGGTGTCCAGTTCCAGCGCCGTCTTGGGCACGTCCCCCTCGCCGTCAATCGTGCGCCAGACCTTGAACCACTCCTGATTGGCCGTGATGGAGCCGATGAGCGCCTGCAACCCGTCACTCGCCACCAGCACCGCGTTGTAATGTACCAGCGACGAAATCTGCGCCTTGTAGGTCTGCAACTGCGCATAGGCGCTCCAGACCGTCGCGTTCTCGTCCGCCGCGTTCTTCAGTTCAATCAGGCCCAGCGGTAGCCCGTTCACGAACACCACAATGTCCGGTCGCCGGTTCTGCTGCCCTTGGATGACCGTGAACTGGTTCACCGCCAGCCAGTCGTTCAGGAGGGCATTGCCGAAGTCCACCAGCCGCACATGGTCCCCCGCAATGGACCCATCCGGCCGGGGGTACTCCACCGCCACACCGTCCCGTAGCATCCGGTGAAAGATGCGGTTCGTCTGGACCAGCGACGGTGTGCCCACCCGTAGCACCTTGCGCAGCGCCTCCTCCCGCGCCTCCTCCGGAATGGCCGGGTTCAGCCGGTAGATGGCATCCCGCAGCCGCCCTTCCAAAACCACCTCGCCAAAGGACGCCCGCTCGGCACAAAACTCGCCGGGGGCCATGTGGGGACCGTGCCCCACGGTATACCCCAGTTCGCCGAACCAGGTCAGTGCGGCTTCTTCGACGATTGATTCAGTGACACTCATGAATGGAAACGCTCTCTGAAGTACACGTTCGCCTCACTTAGAGGTATTTCCTGTGACGAGTTACCACTACGCGCATAGAACCGTTCCACATCGCGGCCATTCCCGTCTTTTACCTTCAATATGACAGGTTCTCTTGCTGGCGCGGTTTCGACTTGGCACACCTCTTTGTCGCCGACTTCGTGGAATCTGATGGTGATTTTGCTTGTGACAAAGCCTGTTCCAAACTGCTGGTTGAGAAGATTTCTGAGGTGAATCTCGAATCTGTCCCGGTCCTCTGTCCCGAGCGAATGGTAGTCGGGTTCAAGCCCTAGGACCTCCCCGTCATCGCGGACACCGATTAGAAGTGTGCCACCTTCCGAATTTGCGAACGCTGCAACCGTCTTCATGACCACTTCTTCAAGTTTCTTGTTAACAGTGTTCAAGTTCATATCCCAGCGGAGTGAGGACTTAAATTCCAGTTCATCACTCTCCCCTTCCGCTATAAGATCCTCGACGGATACCGGCGCTACCGTTTCCTCGGTGGCGGTAATCCTTTCGAGGAAGGCATTCAGGCGCTGGGCTAGCATCTTACGCCGCTCCGCTAGGAACAGTTCATAGTTCTCCATTTTCCAGAGTTCCTCGTCCTCGGGAATGCATTGCAGTTCCAGCGCCCTTGGAAACTTCGTCTTGACCGACTTGAGGTATTCCACCGCATGGCTATCAGACTTGGTCCGATTGGCCGTCTGCGTCAATATCGCCCGATTGGTGAGTTCCTGTGCCAACGCGTACTTCACGCGGTTTCCATCACCGTAACCGGCATCCTTCAGTTTGGAGTAAGGAAATATGTGGTCACGTTCCAATTGATATCTTCTACCCATGTTTCCGCGAAGGCGCATCCCCGTCGTGAAGCATACCGCATCTTGGCTCTTAAAATACCACCGCATCATGCTGAAGAGTGGGTGTTGTATCGCACGGCCCACGAACTCAGCCGGTAGAATCTCCAGACGGGTTTCCTCCGCAATGCCCTGAAGTAGCGCGTCGAACGGCTGTGACGATTCGGCAACCGTGCGCAGGTCACGATCCAGTTTCTGTGGAAGTTGGCTTACGTAGCGAGCGCGTACCTGAGAGTAGAAGAACCACTTCACCATCTTCCGGATTTCGGCATCGTTCAAAAAGGCACCGTTCTTGTCATAGCAGTACACAATAATCGGAACCAAGGCGTAGGGAGAATTGATTTCATCGGTGTGGTCAACATACGCGTTCGTCCGCAGGAGGTTCACCACGTAGTCAAGGACCTGAGTCTGAAGACGCTCCCACGCCGCACATATACTTTCCCTGTTTTCAACATCGTGTAGCTTCCGCATGTCGGAACCCATATGGTAGAGGCAGCCGAGCAACACATATACAATGAAATCCAGCTTGAAAACAAAACCCTCCCGCTCAAGTTCGGCGAGTTTTGCTTTGAATCGGTCACGCGCTTGTGGCCAGTAGCCCGATATCTGTGCCAAGGCCAGTTCAGCATCCGTCAGTGCGACGCCGCTGGCGTTCACTTTGTAGAAAATATCAATCGCCTCTCGAATGGTGGCCCTCACCGGAATCGTCTGCTCGGGAAACTCACGGACGAGTATGTTTTCTATCGCTCGGGTGTTGTCGTCAATTTTGTCTTCCCGTTCACGCGTCACTGTTTCCCCCCGTTCCTCTAGGGCGCGCACCACATCCCTTGCGCGGACACTACGCTGAAACACGTTCGTTATGTTTTGCCAGAGAGGGTTGTTCTCCATGCGGGTCTTCATGTAGTAGGAGAGTTCGAGCGTCTCCAACTGTACAAACAGTTCTCGGGTGTCGTTCATAATCTCTGGGCGGCTATAGTAAGGAGGAATGGAGCCTCGAATGAGCATATAGAGCGTCGTGACACGTTGTTGTCCGTCCAACAGGAGTTTTACCGCGCCCTGATTTGGGTTATAACGGTACGGCCCCTTCAGTTCGGGTGGGTTCACTGTTTCCCACGTTAACATGGTGCCCGTGGGGTACTCCTTAATAAGCGAATCCATCAACTTCTTTGCATCGTCGCGCTTCCAAACGTATTCACGCTGGAAGGCGGGAACGAACAGTTGGTTTTCGTCGATCTTTTCTAGAATTGTGGATATTTTCACGCGTCCTCCTTTACAGCGCACTTCGCATCCGTTGACAACCGGATGCGCAGCAGTTGTTGGTATATGCTCATGGCACAATTCTTCCAAACTCGACCGAAAGATAACGACCACACTTTCTGAGAATCTCTATGAGCGTTCTAACTTCTTCGGCCTCTATGCGCACCTTGCGTCCCACAACGGCTGTAGTGTCGCGCGACTTATCGATGTACTCTTGGTCTACAACGCCTAACTTATGTGACAGAAGGTGGCGTTTTTGAAAAGCTTGTATCGCCGCGCTCCATTCGTCAGCTTTGAGTTCGGCCGCAATGTCGAAATTGAAAAGTCTGAGTATGTTCTTTCTTGCGCCTTCCAAGTTCTGGAAGGAGACGCTCTCTCTCATTTCGTCAAAGACGCCAGCCTGAGAAGGGACACGGCTGACTTCCCGGCCAAAACCATCAAACGTGGAAACACAGTCTTCAAGCGCGTTTTCTATGAGGCCAGTTGAAAGGTTACCGTCAACCACCTCCGCCATGCCCAATATCTTGCCCACAACGTCGAGACTCTTATCAAGAATTTGGACCGAATTATGTTGGCCGCAGTCCGGGCAGAACGCAAAGACTCCATACACGGAATACTTAAGGGTACAGTTGCCGCATTCGACATTCGTCTCCAATTCGTGCTCGGTATAGTTTCTAAGCAAAGGGCTAGAGGCCTGCACGTCCATCTTCACCGCAAACAGACCACCGCTCATTCGCCGATTGAAGTTTCTGGCGATGTCCCTGAAGTCCGCAGTCGCGGCTTCCATGACTTTTCGTGCCACGATAGAGTGAGCGTATTCAATCTGGGCTTGTGTGAAGAAATGGTTCATCGGGCCTTCATGCCCGCAATAGGGGCAATGACACGGCAGGTCCAGCCCCTTTAAGCCTGTACCCGGCACAACCTTGAAGTAGCGTAGGCAGTCCGCATCTGGACACTCCCGTCCAAGGTAGCCTTCCTCATCGAGATGAAGGGAAACGCTGAACTGGTTACCAAGATTTTCCAAGTGTCGGGTCATGGTGTATTCCCATCCCCAGCGACGTAGTCCGCCCAATGGTTCAGAAGGAAGCCTCGCATTCCGCCTTTGGGATTGTAGCCGGAATAGATCTTCCTGAACGCGGCCTCCGCCTCAGCAAACGACGTACGGGGAAGAGTATCAGTGTAGACCGCAAGGTACAGGAGACCGAGTGCTGGAGAGCGCGATTCACCTTGGTTGCAGTGGACCAGAACATGGCCGCCGGACTTGAGCGCCTTGTCTATGTATT
>CAIXUF010000023.1 GCA_903922535.1 Candidatus Hydrogenedentota bacterium | reverse complement strand
GTCGTGCGCCGTGAAGGAATAGCCCGGCTTGTCCAGAACGAAGATGCCGCCGCCGGGCCGGGCCCGCCAGCCGTAGTACTGCATCACAAGATGGCTGTACGAGGTGGGCACCCGCTTGCAGAACATCATCCTGCCGAACTGCATCAGCGGATTGTCCAGCGCGATCTTTCTGCGCAGCGCATGCATGCGCAGATAACGCCGGCAGGATGAGGCATCTGTCTGATCCGGCGAAGTGCATGCCGCGCCGAGGTCCGCGGAGAGGCGCGCAGTCTTCTCTCCCACGCCGGCCATCGCGGCGTCATAGCCCTCCGGCGTCTCCACAAGCGCGTCCTGCCTGTGCCAGTCCCACTGCACCGCCGCCCACAGGTCCAGTTCTGCCGCCGCGCGCGGTTCCACTGCGCCCAGCACCCCGTTAAACGCCTTCTGGATACGGTCACGGAAAGCGCCAAGCTCCGGGGACGCCGAATCGTTGCGGCGCAGCCCTTCGAGTTGGGCGGCACCGTTCATCCAATTACCCTTGTACGCGCCTGCGACAACGACAGGAAGATCGCCGCCGACCCCATTGCGAATCCGTAGCGACAACTGGCCGTTCTCCGAAAGGGAAGCTTCAAGCTGCCAGGAGCACGCATTGATCACCGCGCCCGCAATGCCGCAAGTGTCCTTGTCATCGGCCAGGATGAACAGGGGCAGACTGGATTCGCTGTCCAGCACAACGCTCGAACCCGAAGACAGCAGGTGTTCGTGAAAGCAGAAATCGCTGTCAAAGCTGTACAGGCGCGGCAGGCTTGTCGCCGCCTCCGTTTCCATCTCGTAAAACCAGCCGTCGCGCGGCGTTTCTGCAAAACCGTCCGAGGCGCGGAAGACTGCCCCGTCCGCATAGGTGATGACGGGGTCCCAGTGCGTCGTGTCACAGGGAATGGCGGCGCGCCGGTGCACGACAAAACGGATGCGGTCCCCCGCACGCACGTCCATGGTCAGCGCCGGGTCAACACCCTGGGCATCGTTCGCCTCAATTTCCTTTTGCCACACGGTCTCCGCGTTGTGGCGGATGCTCACGCGCACCCCGTCCCCACCGTTGGTGTCGGCTTTAAAGACCGCGCCCGATAGGGTAACGCTTCCATCGCGCGGCACCGTGAAGCGCCTGACGCTGGAAGTCTTCTCGCCGGGATGCTGCCAGTCCTGTCCGACACGCGTCCAGTCCGGTCCGGCCCAGTAGGTAGACCCATACCACGTGTCTTTCGAATGGGCAAGGTCCTGAAAACGCGCGCCGTCGTAGCTGCCCTCAAGCTGAAAGGTCCAGTCCACAACGTTCACCGAAGGACTCTCTGTGCTTCCCTTCGTGATGGTTGTGCTCAATTGACACATCGCCGCTGAAGGCAGCCACTGCTGTGTCTGTTTCAAGACAAGACCCGACTGTTGGTCCTGAACGGTCACCTCGTGCGTTGTGGTGTCGTTGACCTCCAGTTCCCCCTGCGGCGCGGCAAAAGACAACGGTGCCCTGCGCTGCGGCGCCCCCATCCAAGCGGCACCGCTTTGGGCCGCCATCTCGCTGAGGAGGGAGGGCTTCGCGCAGTCGGCCGAAGCCGTCAGGCACACGCAGGGTGTCAACAACAACAGGCACAGGGGGATGCGCTTGGTCATGTTCCACTTGTCTCCAGGTAAAGGCTGCGTCCATTATATAGGAACGGCCCGTCGCGGTCCCCGTTCCGGTTCCCGCCGCTTCCCGGAAAAGTCGGGCCGCATGCTACAATCCATCATGCTTGATCCCCAGGACGCGGCGCAATGAACACTCTCCTCAACGCCTTCGTGCGGCTGTTTATACGCGTGTTTCTTCCGGGCATTGCGAAAAGCCTGGCGGCGGAGAAGCAGTTCGACTTTCGCGACAAGGCCGGCGGCGGGGACCGTGCGGGCATTCCCTCCTGTGTTGAGGTGGAGGACAACGGCGCCGACACCACGCTAATCTGCATCGCCGGCATGGCCGTGCTCTATGCCGCCATGCCCAAGTTCGAGTTTCGCAAAACCCTCCTGAGCACGGGCCGGCCCTGCAATTTCATCTGGGTGCGCGACATCCACCGCGCCTCCTACAACCTTGCCCCGGACGGCTCGCCGGACGGGTTCGGATATTACACACGCAGCATCGGCGACGCCCTGGCGCGGTTGAAATCCAGGTATGCCGTCGCCATTGGCGCGTCCGGCGGCGGGGCCGCGGCCTTCGCCTTCTCCGGCGCGCTGCCCATCGACCTGATCGTTGCCTTCAACCCCGCATTTCCGCTCAAGGACTACGGTTCCACCGAAAGTCGCCGCAAAGCAATCCTGGACTGGCGCAAACTGCTGCGCACGCCCGGCGATTATTTCGAGGTGGTCCTGATCACGCTGAGCGCGCGTTATCTGTGGAACAGGAACTGCCGGCTGGTCGGCGAGGCCAACGTCACGGACGTCAGGCAAAGCTACCTGGCAAAGTCGCCGCCAACCCGCGCGGCCGTCATCTACAGCACCGACTGCCGACCGGACGTGGAACCAGTACTGCGGCTCAAAGACATCCCGGAAGTCACCCTGGTGCCGGTTCCGTCCGGGCGGCACAACTGCATGGCCGAACTCAAGCAGCGCGGCGAATTGGCCCCCCTCATACACAAGCACATTCAGATTGGGCTTGCCGGAAAACGGTGAAGTCCTAACCCAATATGGGAGTTCCCCCGGCTCTGCCGGGGTGGCAGTAGCTGTTTGACATTTCCGGGAGTCCATCGCGGAAACTCTTGCTCGTGAGCCGCCAAAGCACACGAAAGGAGTTCCGCGATGGACACATGCGAAAGTT
>CAIXUF010000022.1 GCA_903922535.1 Candidatus Hydrogenedentota bacterium | reverse complement strand
CTCGGGTCGCACCCCTGCGTTGCCCTATCCTCCGCTCAGGTCAACTCCATTTTAACCAAAACCGCGCTCTTCCTCTCGGGTAGATTCTTACTTGAGGCAACGAATCGAATTTCGGGTAGATTTTTACTTGAGGCAACGGGGTCGCCGGGTATTGATTTCAGGCAGCTTCAGCCGATCGGGGACGCACCACATTGTGCTCGAAGCGCGGTCTCTTCGCGCCGACGGTTGCGACATGCCGCGGGAAGCGGGACGGCCGCCCGGTTGTTCTTGCGGTGGATGGCATGCAAAAAGCCTGTGCCGCCGTTCTCCAACCTTGTGAGAAAGGCCCCGTGCCCTTCGCACGGGGCCCTGCCCGTCGAATGATTCGTCGGACTCGCCGACGACGACAGTCTTCTCTTTCCGGGCTACGGCATCTGCAGCTTGATGTAGTCGCTGCACACCGCGGAGTAATTGCCCGCGGCGTCGAGATACTGCGCCCGCACGGTGTGATAGCCGTTCGGCAAGGGCAGCGTGTACGCCCGGCTGGCTTTGGGATACTCCCAATTTGTCCAGTGCGCGCCGTCATCGCTGAACCGAACGCGGGCAACGCCGGACCCTGTCCCGTCCGACCAGGTCAATCCCAGCGTGACCGCGCGGCTTGCCGTGCTCAGTGCGCCGCTGTTGATGAGGATCGAGCCCGTGGGTATGACGGTGTCCAGCCGAATAAAATCGCTAAAGACGGCGGAGGTGTTGTTCAGTTTGTCGATGAACTGGACCCGGACCGTCTTGTACCCGTCGCCTGTCGGCAACGCATAGGCGCGGGTGGCCGACAGCGCCTCCCATGCGGTCCAATGCGACCCGTCGTCACTGAAGCGCATCTTGGCCACCCCGCTTCCCTCGCCGCCCAGCCAGGTCAGCGCCAGCGTGACATTCGGGTTGTTCGTTGTGGAAAGGTTGTTGTTGATCGCGATGGTGCCGGACATGGGGAACGTTTCCAGTCTCGCCGTGCCGTCGCTCGATCCGGTGAGCAGCTTGTTGCCCGAGGGGGAAAACGCCACAGAGTTCACCCAGTCCGTGTGCTGCGTAAACGTTTGATCAACGGTGCCCGTCGCCAGGTCCCACAGTATCGCTATTCCCTGCCAGCCCCCGGTGAGCAGTTTGGCGCCGTTCGGGGAGAGCACTGCGGAAAACAGTCCATTTATGTCTGCGGCAAACGATCCAAGGCTTGCCCCCGTCGCCGCGTTCCACAGATTTGCCTGGCCATCCCATGCCGCGGTGACTATTTTGCTTCCGTCCCGAGAAAACGCCGCAGAGGTCACGGAACCGGCACCCATGGACACGGTCCAGGTGCGCGTGAGCGCGCCCGTGGACGCGTTCCACAGTTTGGCCGTGCCGTTCTGCAATCCTGCAAGGATTTGTGTCCCGTCCGGAGAGTATGCCACGCAATCCACTTCCTGGCCGGGGGTTCCAGTCAGGGTGCGGACAAGCGCGTAGGTCGAGGCGTTCCACTGCTTCGCGGTGGCGTCCCACGCCCCGGTGAGCACCTGCGTTCCATCGGGGGAAAACGCAACCGAACCCACCGTGTTTGTGTGCCCGGTGAAGGAGTGAAGGACCGAGCCCATGTTTGCGTTCCACAGTTTCGCCGTTTTGTCCGCCGACCCGGTGAGCACTTTGGTCCCGTCCGGAGAAAACACCGCCGAGTACACTGCGCCCGTGTGGCCCGCAAAGGCGCGGATGACGGCGCCCGTCGACGCGTTCCACAGAATCGCCGTGCTGTCACTCGATCCCGTAAGTACCTTCGTGCCATCCGGGCTAAATGCAACGGAATTCACCCCTGCCGTGTGTCCGGTAAGCACAAGTGATGTCGCGCCGGCCGTCGCGGCCGCGAACAGCAGCGCCATTGCGACTATCCCAGATACAGTTCTTCCCGTGCGAATTTTTGTCATAAACTATCTCCATTGTAGAAGTGCATTATGAGAATACCCCGTTGACAACCTCCATACATCAGGGGAAAGGGGCTTTCTCACGGGATAACGTCCGGAAAAAGTACGTGGGTTGCGGGAGATTCACGGGCGCGGTTTTACCCAACTTCCCGATTCTCATCACGTTGAGCGAGGGGCCTTTGTCTGTATTGCTATGTCTCAGAATCGTCGCAAGCCGCGGTGACTCCTGTTCGGTATGAGCCAAATCGTCTTCAGCCGCGGTGTCTTCAAATCTCAGACCCCTCATCGTTCTTCTCTGCGTTCCTCTGCGTCCTCAGCGTCTCTGCGTTAACCCGCCCCAGCATTCATTCTTGGTTCTGAACACTTTGGTTGCGGCTCTGCTGCTCCAATTACTTCAAGAACTGCTTGCGCCCGGTTTGTTCTTTGGAGATTAGTTACGGCGCGTTAAGTGACGCTATGTGCTGGAAGCGCAGTCCCCGCCCCCGAATCTGACACGGTATGCACCATCCCAAGAACGGGTAAGGTATTGTGGGGCAATGGTTAAGCTTGTGTTTCTATTCTTTCTCAATACACTGAGTAGAATTACTCAATAGATTGAGCAGACTTTTGGGGGGCCTATTTCACCACTGGACGCAGCACCATGTTGCGGTATTGCACCGCCGTGTGGTCGCCTTGAAGGTAGATGGGCCCGGGGCGCATCTGGTCGGACCACAACGCGCCGCCGGTGCATCCGGCAATGGGCTGGTTGTCGATGATGGTCTGGCTGTTCAGCTTGACCGTCGCACGGCGATCCACCAGCGTGATGTCCAGCGATTGCCATTCCCCGGCAGGTTTCTCCGCGGCGACGGTCGGCGTGATGCGCCCGTAGACCGCGCCCATGTTGTGGCAGTCCAACGGCTTGCCGAAACTGTCAATCACCTGGACCTCGTAAATGCCGCGCAGGTAAATGCCGCTGTTGCCGCTGGGCGGCACATTCACCTCTGTCGTGAGATTGAAGTCCTCGAAGTTCGCCATGGTTTGCAGGTTTCCGTAGCGAATATAGGGTTGCCCCTCCTTCTGGACGGGATCATTGGCGAGCACGCCGTCGCGCACGGTCCAGCCGTTGGCCACGCTTTCATCCATCGGCACCCACCCCTGCGCGGCGCCGCCTTCCGGGGTCTTGAGTCCCAGCGTGGACCAGTGCGCGCCGCCAATCACGGCCCAACCCACCAGATCCTTTCCGTTGATGAGCGACACAGGATCGCCGAAACGCAGCTTCGACAGGTCGGGTGCGGGCGGCATCGGCGGGGTGCGCGTGCCGGTGAACTCGTCCTTCCAGACACCGGTGCCTTCATTGGACGGCTGCGAGAGGAACCCGTGCAGTGTGTCGCCCGAAAGCGTGGCCGTCAGCGACACGGGGTGCGCCACGGTACACGTCACTTTGCCTGATGCATCGCGCAGTTCTTCATTCCACACGCGCAGCGCGCACAGCGTGTCGCCGTCCATCCACACCCGCGTCTGCTGTTCCGGGCTGCCGCCCATCCACAGCAGCGTCCCATCGAGACAGCCTTCCGCCTGCCGCACCTCAAGCCACCCCGCCCCGCCCGTGGTGGGGGTTAGTGCCCAACTCCCCACAAAGGGCTTATCCTCGGCAAAGGCCAGTCCGGAAAACAGCAGGCTGGACAGAATGAGCAAAACAGTCGGACGATGCTTGGCCATTGTCGGTGCTCCATGTTTTGGGGGTTGCGGGAAAACAGAAAACTATTGAACCACAGAGAGCGCAAAGAGCACAAAGAATCGCGGAGGGTTACTAACCCAATATGGGAGTTCCCCCGGCTCTGCCGGGGTGGCAGTAGCTGTTTGACATTTCCGGGAGTCCATCGCGGAAACTCTTGCTCGTGAGCCGCCAAAGCACACGAAAGGAGTTCCGCGATGGACACATGCGAAAGTT
>CAIXUF010000021.1 GCA_903922535.1 Candidatus Hydrogenedentota bacterium | reverse complement strand
TTCATCGGCGACTCGATAACACAGGGATGGGAAGGGTACGGGGCGGCCGTCTGGGACAAGTATTACGCAAGCCGTAACGCGGTGAATTTAGGAATCGGGGGGGACTGCACGCAGCATGTTCTGTGGAGGCTGGAAAACGGCAACATAGACGGCATCTCACCGAAAGTGGCGGTCGTGCTCATCGGGACAAACAATTACGACTGCACGGCGAAGGACATTGCATCGGGGGTTGCGGCAATCGTGAGTATGCTGCGCCAAAAGCTGCCGGACACCCGAATCCTTCTGCTGGCGATCTTTCCCCGCGGTGATGTTGAGGGAAAATACAGGCAACGATTGAAAGAAGCCTCTGCCCGCTACGCTGCGTTGGATTGTGACCCAATGGTGGATTACATGGATATTGGTCAGGCGTTTCTCGACGCGGACGGAGTACTTCAGAGAAGCATCATGCCTGATTTGCTTCATCCCGGCGAGGCGGGATATGAGATTTGGGCCGAGGCGATCGAGCCGCGCCTTGTCCAAATGCTGGCCGCAAAGAGTTGCGGGGCGGCGCCGGGACCGGAGACAATTGGGGAGTTCCTGCGGACCCTTTTTGGGCTGTACGGTTTTGCTTGGCACTGGTGAAAGCGTCGGTGGACCGCTATTCTGTCCTGTACCGATAACGGAAGCGTCCCGAAGGGGCCACATCCCCGCTCAGGTAGAAATCGAGGGGTTCTCCCGGCTTTTGCAGGTTGTCCGTCCATTTGAAATCCACCGTGAACCCCTTCGCGCCGTCCGGCAAATGCAGTGTCTTGCGTGGAATGCGCAGGTGCATCTCATTTCCTTCCATTTTCAGGGTGGTCTCGGGGGTGTCCACGGGAATCCACGACCACACATCGTTGCGGCAGGAGGGATTGGGAACGCATCCCGGAGTGCAGGACAGCACAAGGGATGTCCAATCGAATCCCCCGTCGTACCGCTCCACCAGGACGGTGCCGTCCTGCCCCGGAACCCTGTTTACAGCGAAGTCATATCCCTCCCAGCCGGTGCGGTCATTGCCGTCCGTGTTCAGCAGAAGCACCATCCAATTGGGACCGTCGGGCGCGGTAATGGGATTGCGGGTTCTGACATAGAAGTACACATACCCGGCGTCGCGGGCGACCTTCATTTCCAGGAATTCGTTTCGGCCCGTGGTGTTGGCGTAATGGGCGGAATCCACGCCTGGGCAGTCGCGTGGCAGGGTGTTCCCGGCCGGCTCCGTGAAGGCAGGGGCCACATCGGACCACTGTGCGAAGGAGCCGTTGAGATCGATGGACTTTGGGCCGGTGGGTTTGGGCAGTGGCGGGACGCCCTTGAAGCGGCGCACGTTTGCCACCAATTGGAGGTAATAGTTGTCCCCGTGGGAGGCTTGGGCCGGTTCGATGTCCCTGCTGAACTCCTGGTTGTACTCATCGCAGAACCAGATGGGTTCGTCGGGGAATTTGTAGCGGCCGGCGACCCACTCGTTCCAGCCGGTGACCATGACAAAGCGGGGATCGAGGTCGAATGCCCGGTCCCACTGTTCCTGCATGTTGAAGCCGTAGTCCACGGAGTCGGCATGGATTCGCTGCCTTCCGTCGTGGAAACTGCGTCCGCGTGCGTCACCGCGGCTCATGAGTGTTTGCCGTCCGTCGGAGGCCCGAAGGTTTTGGGCGCCGGACACGCTTAGCTCCTCGGCCTTTTTCGGGTCACCGGT
>CAIXUF010000020.1 GCA_903922535.1 Candidatus Hydrogenedentota bacterium | reverse complement strand
CGGCGGTATGACCGCCGCACCCCAAAAAGAATGCGCCTTGCAGGTCGGAGACTGCTTGTTGACCACATTGGCCGCACCAATCCGTGCGATTGCGAGCATAATGTGATAATCTATGCCTTTGGCGACTTGGCTTGGTTCCCCTGAGAACAGGAAGCACCGTGAAAGGAATGTGATGAAAACCTTCGCGAAACACCTTTGCCGCAACGGGATTGCATCACCCGGATTGCCCAAGTTTGTCACAAGGAGTCTCCCTGCCTGCCTGTTGGCGGTGCTGCTTCTTTGCGCGCCCGCTGCGGTGGCGACGACCTTCTACGTCGATGCGGCCCAGGCCAACGACAGCAGCACGGGCTTGTCCTGGGGCACGGCGAAGAAGACGGTGCAGGCGGGCATCACTGCCGCGTCGAGCGGGGACGCGGTCTGGGTGAAGGCGGGGACTTACATCGAGACGATCACGATGAAGTCGGGCGTGTCGCTCTATGGCGGGTTCACGGGCAGCGAAGCGTCGGTGGATCAGCGCAATGTCCTTGTGAACGCGAGCATCCTGAACGCGACCACGCTGGGCACCCGTCTCCACGTGGTCACGATGAACGGGCTCACGAACGCCCGCATCGACGGGATGACCATCGAGGGCGGCATGGCGAACGGGTCCGGCCAGGACGCCAGCGGTGCCGGGATCAATTGCAACAACCTCAACAGCACGAACACGATCACAAACTGCACGTTCATCTCCAATGTGTCGTCGAGCTACGGAAGCGGGATCGCCTGCCTGGCCGCCTCCTCGCCGCTGATCTCGGCGTGCATCTTTATCGGCAACGGTGTCCAGGCAAGTCCGCTCGTGCTGTCCACGGGGGGCGGCGCGCTGTATTGCAGCGCGTCGTCGCCGACGGTCACGTCCTGCACGATGGGGGCCAACTACGCGACGACGAACGGCGGCGGGGTGTATTGCGCGGGCGGTTCGTTGCCCGTGTTTACGACCTGCATCTTTTACGCGAACGTTGTGACGCAGCAGGCCGGGATTGGATCGGCCATGGGCGGGGCGGTCTACTGCAACGCATCGACGCCGTCGTTTACGGGGTGCGCGTTCAGCGGGAACTCGGCTGCGAACAACCTGCTGGGGTCGGGGGCGGGCGGCGGCGCCGTGTACCTGGCGGCAACCTCGCCGGTGACCTTCACGAACTGCCTTTTCAGCGGGAACTACACCGGGGCGTCGGGCGGCGGTGCGGTGTATTGCACGGGGTCCGCGCCAAGCTTCATCAACTGCACGATCAGCAGCAATTCGAGTGCGACAAGCAGCGCAAACGGCGGCGGCGTGTTTCTCACGGGCACCTCAAAGGCGGTGTTCAAGAACACCCTCTTTGAAAACAACACCAAGTACGGCATCTATGAAGGCGATGCCGGTTCGGACCCGACCGTCTCGTACTGCCTGTTCAACAACAATCCCAACGGCAATTACTACGACAACGACACGAGCAGCAGCCTGACCCCGGCGTCATTGAACGCCCTTTCGGGAAACGGGGGCAATCTGATCGGGGACCCGAAGTTTCTCATGGACGGCACGTACGCCATGCATGGGACCTGGACCGCGGCGCCTTCCGTGACGAATGGAATGTCCACGCTGACCGATTCGGCGGCGTCTTATCCGCCGAACAACGCGCTGCTCGGACAGATGCTGAACGCCAACACGACCCAGCGCCAGCAGTGGTCCATTATTGGCAACACGGCCACGACGATCACCATCTGGGGTGACGTGAGCACTCTGGCGCCCTCGGGCAGCGCCTACAAGATCGTGGACTATCATTTGGGGTATGGCTCGGCCGCCATTGACGCGGGCACCAGCACGGGCACGCCGTCCACGGACATTGAAACATCTCCACGACCGGTGGACATCCCCGGTTTTGGCACTGACAGCGTAGTCTATGATATTGGCGCCTACGAGGCACAACTGATCTATTATGCCGATGCGGACCGTCCGGACAACACGGGCGACGGCCTGTCCTGGGGGACTGCCAAGAAGACGCTGCAGGCCGCCATCGACGCGAGCACCTTCGCGCGCCAGGTCTGGGTGAAGGGCGGCGGTGGAGAGGGAAAGACCTACAGCGAGGCGATTACCCTGAGGACGGGGGTGTCCCTGTACGGCGGGTTTGCCGGCAACGAGACGGTGCTTGCGCGGCGCAACGCGGCGGTCAACGTGACGAGCATCAACGCCGCCACGGCAAGCCCGGGCTTCCACGCGGTGACGATGGACTCGATCAGCAAGGCCCGCGTGGACGGCTTTTGCATCCTTGGCGGCAACGCCAACGGAACGGGGGCAGACGGCCTGGGCGGCGGGATTTACGCCAACAATGCGGACAGCACCAACACGGTGGCGGGTTGCATTCTTGCCGCCAACAATGGCACAGACGGGGCCGGAATAGGCTGTAATTCCTCGTCGCCGGTGATTAGCAACTGTGTCATCAGCGCCAACTCGGCGTCGGGCAGCGGCGGCGGCGTGCTCTGCCGGGTGGCCTCCGCACCGGTGCTGGTCAATTGCATCATCAGCGGGAACCTGGCGGTCCTTGGCGGCGCGGTCGGATGCGACGCCTCGTCGCCGACGATCATCAACTGCACCGTGAGCGGTGACACCGCCTCCGCAGGCGGGAGCGGTATTGTGGCCACGAACGGTTCCAATCCCGTGTTGCAGAACGTTCTCTTCGAGGGTCTGCCGTCGTATGCGGTGGCGGAAGCCGACGCCACGTCCGATCCTGTCGTGACGTATTGCCTCTTCCACAACAACCCGGACGGCGACTATCTCGACGAGAATACGACACCGCTCACCGGCGCCGCCGGCATTAATGCGTTGCCCGGAAACGGCAACAACGCGAGCGGCGATCCGAAATTCGTGATGCGCGGGGCTGCGGCCATTGCGGGCACGTGGAATGCCGCGCCGTCTTACAGCAGCGCCACGTTCAGGACCACCCTGACGAATACGGCGGCCGCGTACACGCCAAACGCCCTGGTGGGCCGGCTGGTCGTTCCCAACACGGGGCTGCGCCGGCAGTCCCTCATCGTCGGCAACACCGCCACCACGATCACAGTTGCGGGCGATGCCACCTCCTTTGCCGCCAACGGCGACGCCTACACGGTTGTCGATTACCACCTGTCCGACCTGTCCGCAGCCGTTGACACCGGTGGTCCGGGAGCGAAGGTGCCTGTCCTTGACCTTGACGGGAAAGTGCGGCCGGTTGACATATACGGACTGGGCGCCAACGGCACCGGCACCGAATTTGATATCGGCGTTTTCGAGGCCCAATCCTTCCCGCCTGCGGTCCGTTCGATGGTGCGCGCCAGCGGCGACCCGACGAATGCCGCTTCAGTGAACTTCACGGTCACTTTCAGCAAACCGGTGACCGGCGTCGATCTTGCCGATTTCGCGCTGACAACAACGGGCGTCTCGGGCGCATCGCTGAGTTCCGTCTCCGCAGACTCCGGCGCAACACGAACGGTTACGGTCAACACGGGAACCGGCGACGGATCCATCCGCCTGGACCTGAACGACAACGACACCATCATCGATTCGACCTCGGTGCCTTTGGGGGGAACCGGCACCGGTAATGGCAGTTTCGCCAGCGGCCAGGCGTATACGATCGACAAGACACCGCCGACGGGGACGGTGTCCGTCAACAGCGGCGCGGCGTACTGCAATTCCACCAGCGTCACCCTGGAGGTGACCTCTGACGACGGCAGCGGTTCGGGTGCCGCGCAGATGCAGTTCAGCAACGACAACGCCGCGTGGAGCGGTTGGGAGGACTTTGCGGCGTCGAAGGCATGGACCCTGTCCGCGGGTGACGGGGCAAAGACCGTTTATGTGCAGTTCAAAGACGCCGCCGGTAATTCCTCCACGGCCACTATCAGCGACGGCATCACGCTGGACACCACACCGCCGACGGGAACGATGGTAATCAACAGCGGCGCGGCGTTCTGCGTCTCGACAAAAGTCACCCTGGCCGTGACCTCTGACGACGGCGGCGGTTCGGGCGTTGCGCGGATGCAGTTTAGCAACGACAACGACGAATGGAGCGGCTGGGAAGACTTCGCCGCGTCGAAAGCTTGGGTCCTGTCGGCGGGCGACGGGGCAAAGACTGTCTACGCGCAGTTCAAAGACGCCGCGGGCAATCCGTCCACGGCCACGATCAGTGCCGGCATCACGCTGGACACCATGCCGCCGACGGGAACAGTGGTGATCAACAGCGGCGCGGCCTACTGCAATTCCACCAGCGTCACCCTGGCGTTAACCCCTGCCGATGGCGGCGGTTCGGGTGTCGTGCAGATGCAGTTCAGCAACGACAACGCCGCGTGGAGCGGTTGGGAAGCCTTTGCCGCGTCCAAGGCATGGACCCTGTCCGCGGGTGATGGGGCAAAGACCGTATATGCGCAGTTCAAAGACGCCGTCGGCAATGCGTCCACAGCCACCATCAGCGACGGCATCACGCTGGACACCGCGCCGCCGACGGGAACGGTGGTGATCAACAACAACCGTTCCGCCACGAACACGCCCAATGTCACCCTGGCGCTGACCTGGAATGACGGCGCGGGCGGTTCAGGCGCGGTGCGCATGCGGTTCAGCGATGACGGATCGCATTGGACGGCCTGGGGACCGTTGGCGGCGACGCGCGCATACGCGCTGCCGGCGGGCGACGGCCACAAGACGGTGCGGGTACAGTATCTCGACCTGGCGAACAACCGCTCCGCAACGTTCAGCGATTACATTCTGTTGGACACGACCCTGCCGACGGGCAGCATCATCATCAACAACGGCGCATCGACCACAACCACCCAGTCGGTCACGCTTGGGCTGTCCTGGTCGGACGGAACGGGGTCCGGCGTGACGCGCATGCGGTTCAGCGACAATGGTTCGACCTGGACATATTGGATGCCGCCCACGGCCACCAGCGCCCACACCCTTCCACTGCCAAACGGATATCACACGGTGCGGGTGCAGTACCTCGACGGTGCGGGCAACTACTCCGCGGTGTGTAGCGATTACATCAAGCTGCAAATGCCGGGCGGGAAGGATGCCGGTGCCGGCAAGGCGGCGTTCTCGCTGGCCTACACCGGCTCAAACCCAATCAATCTGACGGAGAAATCCAATGGGACAATCACGGTGGTTCCGCAACACGCGAACGGTTCGGTGACTTACCAGTGGTACAGGGACAACGGCGGAACGCCCGAGCAGGTCTTTGGCGGAACGGGTGCAACCCTGACGCTCAAAGGGATCAATGCCGAGAAGGCCGGTTCGTATTACTGCGAAGGCTCCGACAGCACAAGCACGGTCAATTCGGAGATGATTAGGGTGCAGGTTGGTGTGCCGGTACCCGTGTTCAGCGGCCTTGGTCTTGCGGCGCTGGCGGCTCTGACCGCCCTCGGCGGTGCGACGGGATTGCGCCGGCACCGCAGATAAGTTTTCGGGTTGCGCCTGAAGCAGGATGTATCGCCGTCCATGGACAGGCCACCGGCCTTTGGAAAGGTTCGGCATCCCCAGAATCAGGGGAGAAGCTTGAGTTCGCGCATCTTCGCGCCCATTTCGCGGGCAATCTGATCAAGGTTGGGCCGCCAGTCGGCGCAAAGCTCGATTCCGCGCTGCGTGCAGTTTCCGGCGATGGCGAACCTGACGCCCGTGCCCAGCGAAATCATGTACGGCGCAAGCGCGCGTTGAACCTTGTCGGACACGAGCATGAAACAGGCCGTGCACCTTAGGGCCACCCTTTCACATTGGAACGCCTTGCGGAGGGTTGTTTCGGCTTTCTCGCGGGTCAATTCCGGCATCCGCTCCATGAGCGGACCCGCATACGCATCAACGAGGGCCTGTTCTTCCGCCGGACCGGCGGCGTTCACGGCGTCCAGTATTCTCCGAACGAAGGCCCGCCCCATGTCGCGGCATATTACATAGTCAACAACGCCTTCGATGACATCCTCGGCGTTGTTCATTGTGATGCCCGTCTCACTGCTGAGCTGCTCATAGACACGGAGCGGGTACATTTTCCCCGTGGGCATGTGAAAATAGGCGTGGGCATAGCTGTCCGCGCCCCAATCGGCATCATGGGTCAGCAGTCCCAGCGCGAACGGCGACGGGGCCAGCAGTTTCGCCTGGCGGTGGGTGAGATGCTTGAGAGACGAGGAGCCTTTCTCGCCCAGGCCGCTGAACTCGTTCATATCGGCGACCATTGCGCCAAACAGAAGGGCCGGCGGCGCGTCGGGAAAGATCTGCGAGGCAATATAGGCATGCGCAATGGGCCCCCATGCGTAAGCCGGCAACGGAGACACAAGCGCAGCAGCCAGCAAGAGGCAAGAACACACATGCTTGAGACAATGCCTGTGAATTAACGGCGTCATGGTGCAGAATATACCATTACCGCGGCAAAACGGTCCGGTCCCCGCGCTGTAAACGCAACAGCGGAAGGATGTCACACAAGCGGGTGCAGGATTATGTCGAGGTGCATCGAAATGCATTGCGTGGAAACATGACAGGGGGAAGATTGCCATCGGATTACAGAAGACTGTCATTTCTTGACCGCACGGGCCTTGTCCATTTCCGCCGCCTTTTTGAGATAAAGGTCGGCCTCTTCCTTGCGTCCCAGATTGGCCAGACTGACACCCAGGTTATTGAGTGCGGCAAAATTATTCGGAGCTATCGAAAGTGCATTCTTAAACTGCTGTTGGGCTTCCTCGTACCGTTCCTGACTCATGAGACACGCGCCCATGTTGACGGTGGCAACGAGATCACCCGGCTTCAACGCCAACGCTTTCGAGAAATAGGCGCTGGCATCATCATAGCGCTTCTGTTCCATGGCGAGCTTGCCCAGATCGACGAGGGCGTTGACATGATCCGGTTTCAGGGTCACCGCTTTCGTCAAATAAGTCTTGGCCTCATCATAGTGTCCCTGGTCCAGGGCAACCGCGCCCAAATTGGTGAGGACTTTGGGATCCTCTGCATTCAGATCCAACGCCTTTGTCAGATAAACCCTTGCCTCGTCATAGTGCCCCTGTTCCTGGTCAATCTTGCCGAGGTTGTAAAGGGCCTTCGGGCTTTTCGCGTCCAGTTCCACCGCCCTCGTCAGATAAGCCTTGGCCTCATCATTGCGTCCGTGATCCATCGCAAATGCGCCCAGGTTGTTGAGCGCGCCGGTGCTTTCCTGTCCAACGTCCAACGCGTGCCTGAAGAGCATCCCGCTGTCGTGCCAATAAGCGGTCTGGACATGCGCGCAGACGGCCAGGATGACGATTGCGGCGCCTGCGGCGGCTGCCACGGCACTCTTGGGGAGACGCCACGCCGCAGCCAGATCGGCCGTGCCCCATGCGGCGATGATGAACACGCCGATGAGCGGCAGATAGGTGTAGCGGT
>CAIXUF010000019.1 GCA_903922535.1 Candidatus Hydrogenedentota bacterium | reverse complement strand
GACCGGTCCCGGCGAGGTGGACACCCGCAAGGCGGTGCTTGCGGCGGCAAAATCCCCCCTGCTGGAGTATCCGGGCGGCGGTATCGCCCGGCTCAAGGCGGTTCTCGCCGAGGCCGACCTGCTGGTCGGCAACGACAGCGGCCCGCGGCACATCGCCATCGCTTTCGGCAAGCCGGTTGTCTGCATCATGGGTCCCACCTCGCCCCGATACACCGACAGCCCCTGGGAAAAAGGGCGTCTGCTCCGCGTGGATGTGGATTGCGGGCCCTGCCAGAAACCGGTCTGCGCCACCGACCACCGCTGCATGACCCGCATCACCGCGGACGCCGTGGTGGAAGCCGCACTGCCGTTCCTGTAACAATGTCCTTCAGCAATTATGGGATGACTGCCCTATGAAAACCGTCTACGTGGTGACCATGTGGTCGGGCGGACGCCCGGCCAAGAAATGGAAGGCCGACGCCGCGCCCGAGGTGCTCCCCAACGGCACGGGGGTCAGTTTCGTCAGCATGACCACGCGCCTGCGCGTGACCGTCGTCGGCAGCATCTCCATCGAAGAGTACGAGTCGGGCAAGGAGGAGATCGAACTGGGTTTCGGTCCCGCCGCAGGCGAGGAGTCCCCCTCCAACATCGAGCGTCTGTATTAGCGCGCGCGAAAGAGGCCGCCATGGTCGTCCGCTTTGGAAAACCGTTCCCCACGCCCGCAAAACCGGCGCCGTCCTCTCCGGGAATCACGGCATGGGACTAATCTCCGGAGGCCCGTCACGCCGGTGCTGGGTCGAGTGGGCGCTCATATTGGCGGTGTTCGCGGCGGGGACCGGCCTGGGCATGGTCACACTCAAAGGACAGCGCACCCCCGACGGGCGGTCCTTCATCTCCTGTCCCACCAACTTCCTGGGCAGGCCGCTCATGATTGCCGCAGGACGCGGATCCTTCCACCCCGATTTCGACACGCTGCCAGACCTAAAGCGTTTCCTGGAGCACAAGACAGCCACCTTTGACCCGGCGTCTCTCCCTGGGAACATCCCTGTTTCCAGCGATTCCGCGGCAGAATATCATCTCTACCTGGGATGGACGGTTGCCGTCCTCTGGCGTGTCTTCGGCATTTCATGGCTGGTGCTGGAACCCTTTCTGGCCCTTGCCCTGGGCCTGTGCGTGGTCTGTGCCTACGGCCTGTTCCGCCTCGGAATGGGCCGCTGGTTGAGTCTGTTCTGCACCGCGCTGTTTGCCACATCACCGGCCGTGCTGAACCAGCTCAGCAACATGCGCGATTTTTCCAAGGCCCCTTTTCTGCTCGGGGGCCTGTTCGCCATTGGCTGGCTGGTCACGCGCAGGGTGCCGGTCCGCTTCCTGTGGCCGATCGCCGCCCTGATGGGCCTGATTGCCGGAGTGGGAATGGGTTTTCGCCAGGACGCAATCATTCTCATGCCAATAAGTCTGGCGGGCATTCTGATCCTTTCGCCCGGCGTTGCCTACCGGACGTTCCGCCGCCGCGCCGCCGCGGCACTGGTGTGTTTGCTGGCCTTTCTCGCCGCGGCCGCGCCCATGCTTACCCGCATGGAGGGCGGCGCACAGCCCTACCATCCCCTTGCGCAGGGCTACTCCATGAGACACATGGACCGGTGTTCCCTGGCGCCGGGCGTGTGCGAACCGCTTGCCTGCGCCCATGACAATTTCATCTTTGCGACCGCCTTTTCCTACGCCCGCAGGGCTACCGGCAACAGTCACAACTACTACCGGTATAACGACCCGGAGGATGCGCAGTTCACCCGCGACTGGGTAATCCAAACGGGCTTGCAGTTTCCCGCCGACACCATCGCGCGCGGATACGGGGCGGTGCTGAACGTGCTGGGCGATGCAGACGCATGCATGACAACCCTGTCCCATGCCCCGGGGTGGCAGACTTTCCTGGCAGAAATGAACCAGCGCATCGCCGCCTTTTTTCGCGTGGCCGGAATTCCCATTGCGGTCCTTGCGCTGCTGGCCGCCGCGGCCGCCGCCCCCCGCATCGCCGTTGTGCTGCTCCTGCTCATGTTCTATTTCTGCGGCTATGTCAGCCTCGACAACGAATGGCGGCACACGTTTCATCTCAGCTTTGCGTGCTTCTGGGCGGCGGGATTCCTCGTGCAGCAGACACTTTCCGCGCTCGGGCACGGATTCCGGGGCACCGCCCAATGGGGCCTGTGGCTGCGCCGGGCCGGCGTGTTTCTCCTCCTGGGCGCGCTGGCCCTGTGGGCTCCGTGGCAGGCGGCGCGCCTCTGGCAGCAG
>CAIXUF010000018.1 GCA_903922535.1 Candidatus Hydrogenedentota bacterium | reverse complement strand
GCTGGCCGCGGGCGGGCAGGTGCGCATGCCGCTGGCAAAGACGTTCTGGTCGCCCTGTTTCGGCGTGGTGACGGACCGCTTCGGGATGGGCTGGATGATCAGCGTGCTGCCGCCCGGCACGCCGGACATCACGAACCGCGGGAAGGACGCATGAGCCAGGTTCGAGTCCTGGTCGGCACGAAAAAGGGCGCGTTCCTCCTGACCGCGGATGGCCGGCGCGCGCGCTGGGAAGTCAGCGGCCCGCACTTTGCCGGCTGGGAGATGTATCACCTCAAGGGCTCGCCGGCGGATCCGAACCGCATCTATGCCTCGCAGACCAGCGGTTGGTTCGGGCAGGTCATTCAGCGCTCGGATGACGGCGGCCGGACCTGGTCCACCCCGGACGGCGCCGCCCCGCCCGCTCCCGGTGAAATGCCCGGGGGCGGGAGCAACCGGTTTGTCTATGAAGGCGCGGTCGGCACGCATAAGTGGTACGACGGCACGCAGCATCCCTGGGAATTCAAACGCATCTGGCATCTCGAACCCTCGCTGACCGACCCGGACACCGTTTTCGCGGGCGCCGAGGACGCCGCGCTGTTCAAGACCACGGACGGCGGCAGGACTTGGCGTGAGCTGCCCGGATTGCGCGGCGCCAAGGGCCATCTCTGGCAACCGGGCGCCGGCGGCATGGCGACCCATACGATCGTTCTCGATCCCACGAACGCGAGCCGGATTTACGTCGCCATCTCGGCCGCGGGCGCCTTCCGCACCGATGACGGCGGCCACACGTGGATTCCCGTGAACCGCGGGCTCAAGTCCAATTACGAGCTGCCCGATCCCGACGCGGAAGTGGGTCACTGCGTTCATCGCATCGCGATGCACCCGGCGCGCCCGGGCGTGCTGTTCATGCAGAAACACTGGGATGTGCTGCGCACCGACAACGCCGGCGGGCACTGGACCGAAGTCAGCGGCGATCTGCCCTCCGATTTCGGTTTTCCGATCGAAGTTCACGCGCACGAGCCCGAGACCATTTACGTGGTGCCCATCAAGAGTGACTCCGAGCATTTCCCGCCGGACGGGAAGCTGCGCGTGTATCGCAGCCGCTCGGGCGGGAACCAATGGGAGCCGATGACAAAAGGCCTGCCCCAAAAGGACTGCTACGTGAATGTGTTGCGCGACGCGATGGCGATCGATTCGCTCGAACCGTGCGGGGTGTACTTCGGCACGACCGGCGGACAGGTTTACGCCTCGGCCGACAGTGGCGACACGTGGGATCCCATCGTGCGCGACCTGCCGGCGGTGTTGTCGGTCGAAGTCCAGACGCTGCCATGATCCGCGTGGTGCTGCCCTTTCACCTGCGCAACCTGGCGGGCGTGGCGGGCGAAGTGCAGGTTGATCTTGCGGACGAATTTGCGTAAGCAAGGTTGGGCGAAGCCCAGGGAAGGCCAAGGGTGTGATATGCCCTTGGCCTTTTTATTTGGGCGAAGCCCCGTGACTTATGACTAAAGTCTTATTGCACCCATGCCACGGCCGTGGTACGGTCTATCTCGACCGGGGACACAAGGCAAAAGGAGCTTAAACCATGATCGGAACAATAAACGGATATTGCCTCTCAACTGCATGGTCTGGTGAATTACAATTCACCTGTGACGG
>CAIXUF010000017.1 GCA_903922535.1 Candidatus Hydrogenedentota bacterium | reverse complement strand
TTCTTCAATGCCGACACGCAGGGCGTAGCGGTCCACGGGCGCGGCGGCGGTTTCATTCGTAGCGGTGGTCATAATGGCCCAGGCGTCATCGGCATGAGGGTTGCGATCCGAGGTGCAGACCACTACGTCCAGCGGCACGGGACAGGCTTCGAAACTCGTGGTGCGGTCGATTTTGGTGATCCAGGTCTGGGGTGTCGGTTCCGGTGCGGAGGTTCCGTTCTCTTCGCGTTGGCGCGCGAGTGTGCGTTGGCGCGCAGCCTCGCGCTGGCGCAGGGGTTCGGCGTGTTTCGCATCCAGCAGGTGGCGTTTGACCGGGAGCGCGGTCGACTGCACGTGACGCGTGTGCGGTTGCCAGACGGTTTCGGGCAGGGTGGCGATGCCTACCGCGTCACGATAAGCGTCCATATTGCTCCGCACGCCGATGGTAGTGTCGATGCCGTATTCGCGCTTGGCTTTGCCGATGGCCGCGCCGTCAATAAAGCCCCGATCCAGAATGAGATCCTTGACCACGTCCTTGCCGACGGACTGGACAAACTCATCCAGCATTTTCCAAAACACGGGGTTTTCGTGAGCATTACCGGGCACGACGGCTACGCTGGCGTACAGAAAGAACTCCCCGGTTGGGTTGGTGTGCAACAGGCTCACCAACTTGTAGCAGCGGCGCCAGTGGCACCGGGATGCTTGTGCCGGCGTCATGCGTGCGTGTTCCTGTTCCGAAACCGGATGGTTGTGGTCGTCGAAGAGCATGCGCGCGCTGCCTTCATAGTGGTCGTTGTCGGGTACGAACAAATAGGAACCGTCTCCAATGAAGATCCCGGCCTTGTCGAAAAAGCGGCGCTGGCGAAAGATCTTTTGCACCGGACCATTGAACCACGCCTGCAAAGACTCGGGAGGCGTAGCGCGGGCGATTTTGCGCAGGAAATCCGGATCGCAGGGCGTACAGCGCTCATATTCGTTGCGCTTGTTAAAGCCTGGACAGGTTACACCTAGTTGTTTTTGCGGACCCACCCGTAGCCGCCCCAGTCGCTCTCCGAACGCGGCGAGCAGTCCACCGGTGCGCACCACCCAGGGAAAGCCGTGGAAGGCGTGGTTGCCATGCAGGCGCATGGCCATGTCCGCTATGAGGTACAACCAGCACGGCACTTCCTCCCGTTTTCGCGGCCACGGGTAAGTTGCGGCCATCGCATCCAGCAGGCCTGGACACGCGACATAGCGATAAAAGTCGCGCTGGGCTACTTCCTGCACGGCCTCGATGTAATCGAAATGGCCGTTATGGAACTGCTCGATGACGTAGGCCCGATTCTCCTCGAACAAAAGGAACTCCGGCATGTTTTTTCTCCGCGACGCCCGGAGGCGCGATCGCGCGCGCCGCCTCGATCTGCACGGCCAACCGTTGCAGTGCGCGATACTGACGGGCCAATTCCCGTCGCGCCAACCGAAAGCGCCGATACTCTTCAGCCAACCTGCGCCAACGCGCCGTCTCACCGGCAGGCACCGCGCGCATGTGCTGCACGCCTCCCTCGCGCCAACTCAACACCCAGCTTTCGTGCAGTGCGCCGTTCACACACCGGCACCCTGCTTTGCCGCAACGCCGCCGCAGACGGTACACGCCGCCGCGCACGAACGACCCGTGCTCCAAAAGTGTGCACAATTGGCGTTCAAACTGCTGCCCGGCATCGCGCAGTTGCTTGCGTAAATCGGATGTGTCCATAAGCTAAATATATGATCTAAACATGTTATACAGGGTGCAAGGTAAAAAAAGCCGAGACGACTTATTTTTGAAAATTCTTGATTGCCGGTGCGCCCGTCTGTTTCAACTGCGCGCGCATAACCGCCCGCCCGCCCCGCCAGCATGCGCCCGGATCGCGCTGGGTGTGCCACGGCCCGGCTCGCCCGCCGCCGCCCTGCCCCCTTTGTCTGAATTGCAGGTGGGGTGCGATTGCAGTTAGTGGGAGAGTGAGAGGCGGAATTTACCGCGAAGGACGCGAAGGGCGCGAAGAGGCGGCGTGAAAACCCTGTTTGGCTTAAGATTTATGCTGTTTCTCATTACAGACACGTATGCGCTTGTGCTCAGAAGCCTGTCCTCCAGGCTGAGGACAGTTCTGCGCAGCGTATTCTGCGTGTTGGCGCCAGGCACCCCCAGCAGAAAAGGCAGGATATTCAACGCGAAGTGCCTTTACCCCCT
>CAIXUF010000016.1 GCA_903922535.1 Candidatus Hydrogenedentota bacterium | reverse complement strand
TTCGCTCCCCTAGCTTTCGCTCCTCAGCGTCAGGTGTGGCCCAGCAGACTGCCTTCGCCATGGGTGTTCCTCCCGATCTCTACGCATTTCACCGCTACACCGGGAATTCCATCTGCCTCTACCACCCTCAAGTCACGCCGTTGCAATGGGCATTGCGCCGTTACAGTGGAGTTGCTTGGGGCAACGCTGACTGTTAGCATGTGTCGCACCGGCAAACACAGCGCCGGCGGGAGAGTTGCGCATGCCGAATGTTGTTCTTGCCAATCCTTGGGTGCGGTTTGCCGGGGGTGCCGCGCTGCTTGCGCTGGCGGTGCTGGCAGCCTGGCTGCTTATGCCCGTGCTTACCCCCGTCCTTTTCGCGTTCATATTCGCCTATTGTTTCCATCCTGTGGTCGTGTTTCTCGAAAAGCGGCGGATTTCACGGAGCGTCACCATATTCGTTTTGGTGCTGGTGGTGGCGCTGCTGGTGCTGGCCGTTCCGCTGGTGGTGGTCCCCGGCGTCGTTCATGAGGCAGACCGGCTCGTGCAGGCAGCGCGCACGGGCATTGGAAACGGACTGATAGACCGGCTGCTGGACCGGTTGCCGCTGCACGATTTTGTTGTGGACCTGGGCTGGGCGCCGGAGGGCAGGACGGATTTCAACGCGCGCGCGGTGATCGTGGAGCGCTTTGGACAGTTGGTCAAGGACAACGCCCTGCACATCGTGCGCGGCTACGGCGACCAAATCGCCGGTTTCGGACGGGAGGCCGGGCTTTCGGCGGCGTATCTGATGGGGTCGGTGCTGAGCGTGGGGCTGGGCGTTCTGGTATGGCTGGTGCGGCTTGCCCTTTTTCTTTTTGTTGCGGTTGAAATGTTGAAGAATTATGAAAGAATGGTGGAGTCCGTGGCGGGACTGGTTCCGCTGCGGTTTCGCGGGCGGGTTGGTGGCATCATGGACAAGGTTGACGATCAGCTCAAGTCCTTCCTGCGCGGACAATTGACCGTGTGCACCATTCTGATGGGGCTTTACGGAATCGGCTTGTCCGTCTGCGGCGTGCCCTTTGCCGTGCCCATCGCCGTCATGGGCGGCGCGGCCACCATCGTGCCCTACGCCGGGCCAACCGTCACGCTGGTTCCCTCGCTGATCCTCACGCTCCTGACCTACGGGATTGACGGGCATCTTCTCGCGCTGTGTCTGGTGATTGCGTGCATCCAGACCTGCGAGGGCTACTTCCTGACGCCGCACATTGTCGGCTCAAAGGTGGGGCTCAACCCGGCATGGGTGATTGTGGCCGTATTGGTATTCAGCTCCGTGCTGGGATTCTTCGGGCTGCTGCTGGCCGTGCCCATTGCGGCGGTTTCGAAGGTGCTGGTGCAGGAAACGGTCGCGTATTACAAGGATTCGCCGGTGTTCTTCGGGGAAGGTTCAGCAGCTTCTTCCTCCGCCTCCTCCATGTCGTCGTCTGCTCCGAGTTCTTCCCCCGCTTCGGCCTCGTCAGGCAATGCCGACGCCGATTTGCCGGTCAAGCGCCCCCAAGCGGCTTCAAGAGGGCCGAAGAAGACGTAACCCATGGCGAGGGGAAACATCACCAGCGAGGCGGACCGGGTCATTGCATAGTGGATTACCGCGATCAGGAACGCGCCCGTCGCCAGGTAGATGAAGGCGTGCTGGGGTTTGACGATAAAGGCCTTGAAGCGGTTCTTGGGGTAGTGGACCGTGCTGACCATGAGCACGGCAAGCGCAACCATGGTCGGTCCAAGCATGAAGTACGCCACCGGGCCAAGGGATACTCTGTTCTCGAAGTACTGGAGAAAAAGCACAAAGGCCGCCAGGGTGCCGCCTGCCGCGGGGGACGGCAGTCCGACAAAGGAGTCGCGCCGGTCGGACTGGAAGGTATTGAACCGGGCCAGGCGGAGCGCCGTGCAAATCACGTAGATGATGCCCATGTAGGAGCCGACGGCCCCGGCAAGCGCCTCGGCCCGGGGTCCGAGGGGCAACTGCGTGCCCTCCGGGAGGTAGGCCATGAACACCAGCACGGCGGGGGCCACGCCAAACGACACGAGGTCGCACAGACTGTCCAACTGCTTGCCAAACTCCGACACGCTCTTGGTCAGCCGCGCGACAAAACCGTCCAGCACGTCGAAAACGATGGCAAGCAGGATGCAGTTTGCCGCCGAGACGAATTCGTTGCCGATGCTGTGAAATATGCTTGCCACGCCCATGTACAGGTTCATGGTCGTCATCACGCTGGCCGCAATGTTGACCGGCCTGAATCGGTGCGGGGACTTGTCACTTCTTCGGCGCAGGGGATAAAGTCTCATTGGAATCGTGCCATTATGGTGGTTCCGGCATGCACTTTCTGGTTCAGGTTCACGCAGACCTCGGTGCCCGGCGGGAGATACAGCTCCACGCGCGAGCCAAAGCGTATCATCCCGAATTTCTCGCCTTTTTTCAAGGCGGCACCCGGTTTCACCGGGCAGACAATGTGTCGCGCCACCGCCCCGGAGATCTGACGGACGGTGACGGGCCCCTTCGCCGTGTCCAGCCAGACCGCGTTGGACTCATTTACCTTGCTTGAATCGGGATCGCGGGCATCGCGGTATTTGCCGGGCGCATAGCGCACCTCCTTGACGGTGCAGTCGAAGGGCGCGCGGTTCACATGAACGCTGAACACCGACATGAAGATGCTCACCCGACGCGTTGGCCCGGCATAATGCGGCGATTCGGCCATATCCTCAACGGCCACCACCGTGCCGTCCGCCGGGGAGACTACCTCGTTGGGCGTGGCCGTGATGGTTCGCGGGAAATCGCGGAAGAACAGCATCATGGCGAGGCCCAGAACCACGACGGGAATGCCAGCCCACCAGTAGCCCCAGGGGCGCAGCGCCAGGCACAGCACCACGCCCGCGGCGATGACCGGGCCGTAG
>CAIXUF010000015.1 GCA_903922535.1 Candidatus Hydrogenedentota bacterium | reverse complement strand
GTCTGGGAATTCAATTGCCACACGGATCTTCCGGCCGAATACCAATTCACCTCTGCTCCCCAGACCTGCACGCGGCTCGCCAACGGGAACACCATCTTCACCTCGCGCGGCAAGAACGGTGAAGGCCCCCAGCTCATTGAAGTCACGGCGGACAAGCGAGTTGTCTGGGTGCTGCAAGATTGGAAACATATTGGCGACGCCACCGCCGTGCAAATCCTGGACGATCCGGGCATTCCTGAAATCCCGGGCCAATCGGAACACTGACTCTCTTGGTGCCTTTGAAACCGTACACTAACCGACTAATTGAGAAGCTGCTCATGTTGAATCCCATACTCCATATTTGCGGTCGCAGCCGAATGTCGATGCTTGGATTGTGCTTTGTGTTTGCGGCTACGAACACCACTGGCGCCGCCGAAGCCATCGCGCTTAAAAGCCCGAAGGGCCAGGTGCAGGTGACAATTCTGCCGGGGGAACGACTGCGCTATGTGGTGAAATTCGGCGGCAGCACGGTAGTGGAGCCGTCCGCCCTGGGCATCTCCGTCGATGGCAGGGACCTGGGCCAAACCGTTGCCTTCCGCGGCAAGGCTGCAATCGGTGAATTTAACGAATCCTACAAAACTCGCGGGATCCACGCGACCGCCATTAACCACTACCGTTCAGCGATCATCCCGCTGAGCGGTGGCGAGGCCAAAACCCCGTGGCAGATCGAAGTGCGCGTGTATGAGGATGGTGTGGCCTATCGGTATCGCGTGGCCGCCACCGGCAGTCATCACATCGATGGTGAAAGTTCGGCGTGGCAGCTTCCCGTGGGCACGACGATCTGGCACCAAAGCGCCGACAATCGTTCCTACGAAGGCCGCTATACGGCGGACATCATTGGGCAGATGGGCGGGAACCGACAGATCATGGCGCCGGCGGCATTGAAGTTCCCGGGTCGCACCGGATACGGCTTAATGACGGAAGCAAACTTGATCGGCTACAGCGACATGGCGCTGACGACCTGTGGTACCAACGGCTTCCAGGCCATGTTCCATGACAACCCAAAAGGCTGGGATAATGACGGTGTAATCGTTTCGCCGTGGCGCGTCATGTTGCTGGCTGCCGACCTGAACACGATGGTAAACAGCGATCTGCTCAAGAACCTCTGTCCCGCACCCGCGCCGGAACTGGCCAACGCCACGTGGATCAAGCCCGGTCGCAGCATCTGGCACTGGCTAACTGGCGGCGGCCCGAAACTGCAGGAGCAGAAAGCCTGGATCGATGGCACAAAGCAGCTCGGTTATGAGTTTTACCTGATTGATGACGGCTGGCGCGATTGGAACGGCGGCGGCGACAGCGCCTGGAAGGCGCTCGAGGGAATTGTTGAATATGCGAGAAGGCAGGGCGTCGAAATCTGGGTCTGGGTCGGGGCGAGTTATGTCTTCAAACCGGCGGACCGTGACGCCTATTTCAGCCGCGCCCGCAGGCTCGGCAGTGCGGGCGTGAAAGTGGAATTTCCGCAACCCGCCAATGACACGTGGGTGCAGTGG
>CAIXUF010000014.1 GCA_903922535.1 Candidatus Hydrogenedentota bacterium | reverse complement strand
TGCAAAGTTCACGTCTAACGCATCCAATGTCGCTGTACACATTGAACTCATGCGCCAACGAGATGTCCGATATATCTTCGGGGAACATGATTACTGTAACTGTAACGTTGAAAGCTTTCAAAACGAAGCAACGTGTTTCCAGACATCTGTTACTTGTTCTCCTAGTGACTTTGGTGCCGAGGGGTGCTGCGATACGTGGGCAGACTCGACCACAAACGACATGTCTGTGGAGTGTGAAGCCAATGTTCAGGGATCTAACAGGCTGCAACGAGGGCTGATCTATATGGACCATCTTCGCAATTACTTTGGCAGCTATTCTTTCTCTCCCATCTATTCGACTGTGCCCAACATGAACCACAACCGGCGCGGCGCGAAATGCGTTGATGATCAACTGACCGCGCTGCGTCTGGACAAGGCCGACGGCAAGCCGTTGGTCCTCTTTGTGAACTACACCGCCCATGGCACCTTCGTCGAGGAAACGGAGATGCTCATGTCTGGCGAATGGGCCGGCAGCATGCAGCGCACGGTGGAGGACCTGATGGGGGAGGGTGTCACCTGCATGTACGCCAACGGCGCCGAGGGCGACATCGCCCCGACAGGCAAGCCCGCGGGCAGCCCCTACGAGAAGGCCTGGAACTACGGTCGCCAGGTCGGCATTGCAGCATGGCGTCTCGCCGGCCACATCGAGACCAAACCCGTGGCGGCCTTCGCGGTCGCATCCAAATTCATCCTGCTGCCGGAGCGCAGGAGCGCGCCCGACTTCATCAAGATCGCCGGCGACGAATACAAGGTCACCCAGGACCAGATTGACCTCCTGCTCAAGGTGATGTTCCCCGACCAGGCGCCCATCTTCGCGTTCCGCCTCAACGACTTCCAGATGATGACCTTCCCCGGCGAGCCCATTTGTGAAATCGGAACGGCCGTCAAAGACGCACTGTGCAAGGACGGCATTGCCCATCCTTGTGTGGCCGCGCTCACCACGGACCACATCGGCTACATCCTCACCGCCGACGAGTACCACAAAAGCGGATATGAGGCCACCGCCTCCTTCTACGGCGACGGACTGGGAAAACTCCTGGAGGACGAGGAAATCGCACTGGGCGACACAGTGGCGGGGGCCAAATGATCACACTCTCTTCGGAGCGCCTCAAAAGCTGGTTCCTTGAGCCCCGCGAATGCGATCGCCCGCTGCGGCCCGTGAGGCGTTTGGCCTGGCTGGCTGCCGGGGTGGTTGCCTTGCTGCTTGCCGAATTGTTGTCGCACTTCCCCAGTTTCGTCGAAACGGTCTACACCGAACACATCGGCCAGTGGGCAGGCCGCGCGCTGGCGGCCCTTACACGCTGGTATCCGTGGTCCTTCATGGAAATCGTGCTTGCCGTGCTGGCGCTCTGGCTGCTCGTGTCGGCATCGAAATCGCTGTACCATGTCATCCGTGGCCGTCGGCGGCTGCTGAACGCACTCGGCTGCGGCGTGCTCCGGGCGAGCGCGCTGGTTGGGTTCATCCTCGTCTCTTTTTACACCATCTGGGGATTCAACTACGACCGCGCCGACCTCATAACCCGCTTGGGCTGGCAGCAATGGGCCAAGGCCCCCGACGCGGACGCGGGCACCGCCGAATTGGAGAAGGTCTGCCGCGAACTTGTGGCCGTCGATAACCGGGAATACAAGCGCGCCTTCGGCACGGACGACCTCGGCCGCGCCAGCACGCTCCCCATGCCCGTCTCCGAACTCGACCGAGACATTGACGCCGCCTACCTCCGTGTGGCCGAACGGCTCCATCTGGCGCCCTCTTTCGCCGCCTCGCGCGGCCCGGCCAAGCCCGTCCTCGCTTCCTTTGTCATGAGCGCGCAGCTCATCTCCGGCGAATACACCCCCTGGACCGGCGAGGCCAACTACAACCGCAACATCCCGCCCTGCAACATCCCCGAGGTGATTGGCCATGAAAAGGCGCACCAGCGCGGCGTGACCAGCGAGGACGAGGCCAATTTCTTCGGTTTTCTTGTCTGTGCCTCCAGCGACAATCCCTACGCCCGCTATTCCGCCTATCTCATGGCGCAGCGCCAACTGGTGGGCGAATTGGGCAAACGCGACGCCGAACTGGCCAAAGCTGTCGCCAACGAGCGCTGTCCCGGCAGCAAGCGCGACCTTGAGGCGATGAACGCCTATTACCACGCCCACGTCGGCAAAGTCAGCCAGATGCAGAACAAAGTAAACGACATGTATCTCAAAGCCAACCGTGTCAAGGGCGGCGTGCAGGCCTATGGCCGCAGCGCGGCCCTGATCATGGCCTTCGCCCGCAGCAACGGCGACTCCTGCGTGGTGCCGGTGCCGTAGTCTTCACTGGGAGCGCCGGCATCCCTGCCGGCCTTTTGGGGGCAAGACAGGTGCGCTCCGCTTCGCTGCGCACACCCTACAGGTTACACGGCCTTCGGGTCCGGCTCCCGTCCCGCGGCAAGATGGTCCTCAATGCACCCCGTCAAACGCTGCGCAACCCCGCGGCACGCGGGATCATTCATCCGGTTGCGCCGCTCACAGGGATCATCCCTGAGATTTACCAGCGTCCTGCCCGCAGGATCAGGCGTGTTCCAACTCGACAACTTCCAGTCGCCGTCGCGCACCACCACATTCAGTTTCCCCGCGCACAGATTGAACGAACTCAGCGAGTGTCCGCTGAAGATGGGCCGCGCCTTGGGTTCCTTCCCCTTTTTCAGCGCCCCGGCAAGGCTCCGCTCACGGAGGCGTTCCGGCACTTCCACCCCGGCCAGTTCCATCACCGTGGGCATGAGACTGGTGGTGGACACGGGCGTGTCCAGGGTCACCCCGCCCGCAACGCTTCGCGGATACCAGAAGAAGAAGGGCACGTTGAGGGCTGGATTGAAGAACGTCTGCTTCTGGAACATGCCAAAGTCGCCCAGATGGGCCCCGTGGTCCGCCACGAACACCACGATGGTGTTCTCCAGCAGTCCCTGCTGCCGCATCCACGCCAGAAACTCGCCGTAGAGATGATCCACAAAGGCCGTGAGCCCGTAATAGTAGCGCCGGGCCTTCCGAATCTGCTCCGGCGAAAGCCGGTCAGAACGCGCCATTCCATAAAGCTGCCGCAGCGGGTCGGGCGCATAGTCCGGCAGCCTTTCCGATTCCGGCGCAAAACGAATGGATGCCTCCGGCACGGCTGTGTCAAAAGGCTCCGGAACCGAAACCGGCGTGTGCGGCGCGTTGAACGACAATTGCAGCAGGAACGGATTGCCCGCGGACCTTGCACTCAGCCAACCCTTGGCCTTTTGCACCACGTTGTATTCGGCGCTGTGCTCAATCGTTTCGGGATAGCGCCCGCCAAAGATCCACTTGTATGGCGGTCCTGGGTACTGGACCACATCGTACCGCTCCATGGGATACTGCGGCGCATAGCTGAAGTAACTCACCGCATCCGAAAGCACTATCTGTTCCTGGTCCTGCCACGCACGGTTCTGCGTGTCATAGTGCTGCTTGCCGAAACTCGCCGTGCCGTATCCGGCCTGTTCCATCACGTTGGTCAG
>CAIXUF010000013.1 GCA_903922535.1 Candidatus Hydrogenedentota bacterium | reverse complement strand
TGGTTCATGGCGAACGCACTGTCTCGCCGAAGAGTCACTTCAAATTGAGCATCTTCTCGCGGCACCGCGAGATAACCTTGTCGATGGAGGCGGGATTGTCTCTCGAAGAAAGCCATATCCCGGCCACCGCCATGAGCACATAGGTGAGATTGGTTCCCACCACCGCGTGCTGCTGCTGCACCATCATGCCAAAGGCGAGGGAGACGAGCAGGAGTCCGCTCAGGAAAAAGGCCCAGCGTGTGCACAGGCCCAGGAGAAGCAGGGTGCCCACGGTGATTTCCACAAAGGGAAGCACATGCACATAGGGAACCACCAGGAAGGGCGGAAGCCAGGTGCTGGAAAAACTCTCCTGCATCTTCTGCGCCACGCCGCCTATCCCGCCGGGGGCCAGAAACTTGCCCAGCGATGCGACAAAGAACAGCATGCCAAGCGAAAGGCGCATCAGGAGGGCACCCATGCCCTCCGGGCTAAGCGTGCAGCAATCACAGTTCGTTTTCATCAAGAAATCTCCGTTTCCGTCAAGTGTTTTGCCGAGTATCACGCTTATATAAACCCCCCGTTGATGGGGTCTTATGCCCCTGCGGGCCACATTGCACCCCACGTATGGCACCGACGCGCAGGGAGTGCCGCATTGGGAGCGCCGTAATCCTTGGCGGCATGCACTGAAATTCGGTAGAATAAGTCATGTTTAATGAACGCCATCGTTTAATGAGGTTCCCTTTTGCTCTCTCGGGTATTGTTCTCCTCGCCCTTCTGTCGGTTCGCGGCGCGGTTGCCGCACCCAACACTGCCAGCGCCCCCCTTCCCGTCACCGCGTCGTCCGTGTTTGGCGCGCCGAACCTGCCTGAATTTGCCTTTGACGACAACCCGAAAACCCGCTGGGCCAGCGAATACAATGCGCCGGAAGTGTGGCTTCAGGCGGACTTGGGCGAGAAGATTCCCATCAAGAACCTGACGATCGTCTGGGAAGTGGCCCATGCGGTGGATTACGAGGTGCTGGTTTCGGCTGACGGGGCCCAATGGAAATCCATATACCACCAGACCCAAGGCAAGGGGGGAGAGGAAACGCTGGACGGCCTTTCCGGCAAGGGGCGCTATCTGAGAATCCTGTGCCACCGGCCCGGGCCGTGCGGGCTGTATTCCATCTGGGAGATCCGTTCGGCCGACAAGAAACTGTCCGAAGCCCTGTCAGGGCTGCGCGACCGGATGAAGGCCGCGCGCGAGGAGGCAAAGCGCGCCGCCCGCGACCAGTTGCGCACCGACCTGGACGGGGCGGGAGTGAAAGACATTGTCTTCGCCACGCGGCCGCTTCACCCCGACGGCCACTGGTACGCCAATATCAGTTATTATGCCCAGGACGCGAACGCCAAGACCTACGTGAAGGGCGGCGGCCTGTACAGACTCAGCGTGCCGACCAGCGCGGTGACCCCACTGGTGGAGGACGCCGAAGGCACGGTGCGTGACCCGGCCGTCCATTATGACGGTCAGACCATCGTGTTCTCCTGGCGCAAGGGCGGCACCGACTCCTTTCATCTCTACACCATTGACGCGGACGGTTCGGGGCTCAAACAGTTGACCTGCGGCGAGTATGACGACATCGAGCCCGCTTGGCTGCCCGATGGCGGCATTGCGTTTGTGTCGACCCGCTGCCGGCGCTGGGTGAACTGCTGGCTCACGCAGGTGGCCATCGTGCACCGGTGCAACGCCGACGGGACCGGCATCGTGCCGATCTCGGCCAATCTGGAGCAGGACAACACGCCCTGGCCCATGAATGACGGGCGCATCCTGTATACGCGCTGGGAGTATGTGGACCGCAGCCAGGTGGACTACCACCACTTGTGGGCCATGAATCCTGACGGCACGGGGCAGATGATCCACTTCGGCAACATGCATCCCAGCGGTGTGTTCATTGACGCCAAACCGGTGCCGGGCACGGACGAGGTGCTGTTCATCAACTCGCCCGGCCACGGCGCGAAAGAGCATGCGGGCATGGTGGCGCTGGTCAACGTGAAGAAGGGGCCCGACGAACTGCCGGCCATTCACAACCTCACCGATGTTGGCTACCGCGATCCCTACCCCATCACCCGTGACGTGTTCATGGCCGCGCGCGGCCGGGAAATCAGGCTGCTCGACCGCATGGGCACCGAAACCTGCCTGTACACGCTGCCCGATTCCCCCGCGAAACTGGAACTGCACGAACCGCGGCCGCTGGTGCCGCACCCGCAGGAACCGGTGATTCCCCCGCGCGTGGACCGCGCCAGGAGCACGGGCAGGCTGATCCTTTCCGACGTGAACACTGGCCGCAACATGGGCGGTGTCGCGCCGGGTGAAGTCAAGAAGCTGCTCGTCCTCGAATCCTTGCCCAAGCCCATCAACTACACGGGTGGCATGGACCCGCTGAGCTACGGGGGGTCGTTCACCCTGGAACGGGTGCTCGGCACGGTGCCGGTGGAGGCGGACGGGTCCGCCTATCTGGAAGTGCCCGCCAGTCAAGCCCTTTTCTTTGTCGCGCTGGACGGGAACAACAACTCGGTGAAGCGGATGCAGAGCTTCCTGAGTGTCATGCCGGGCGAAACCATGAGCTGCGTCGGCTGCCATGAGCCGCGCACCACGGCGGGGCGCAACCCCAAACGGGCGCAGTTGAAGGCGCTCGACCGGGAGGCCAGCAGCATTGAACCCGTCGCGGGCATCCCGGAGGTCTTCGACTTTCCCCGCGACATTCAGCCCATTCTCGACAGACACTGCGTGTCCTGCCACGACTGCGAGCCGCACAAAGGGACGGCGTTTGGTCCCCGTGCGGGCGGCGTGATTCTGAACGGCGACCACGGCGTGATGTTCTCGCAGAGCTACGCCGCCCTCACCGCCCGCCACCAGATTGCGGACGGGCGCGACCTGGCCAAGAGCAATCTCCCCCCCCGCACCATAGGCGCGGTGGCCAGCCCGCTGATGCAGAAGATTGCCGGGCAGCATCATGGGGTGAAGCTGTCGCCGCAGGAAACCGTGATGGTCCGGTACTGGATCGAAACCGGTGCCGCCTATCCCGGCACCTACGCCGCGCTCGGCTCGGGATGTGTCGGCGGATACGCGGAAAACAAAGTGACCGGAAATGACACCGAATGGCCCGAGACCAAGGTGGCCGCCGACGTGATCGGCACCCGCTGCGCCGCCTGTCACGAGGGCACAAAGAGCCTGCCCCGGACGCTCTCCGACGAAAACGGCCTTTCCTTCTGGCGTCCCGACGACTGGAACGACCTGCGCCTGCTGCGCAGCCGCCACCTTATGTTCAACCTGACCCGGCCCGAATTGTCGATGATTCTGCTGGCGCCGCTGTCGGAGAAGGCTGGCGGCTATGGCATCTGCCGCTACAAGGACCCCGCCGGGAACGAGATGCCGTTCTTCCAGAGCAAAGACGATCCGGACTACCAGAAGTTGCTGGCGCTGTGCACCGCCGGGAAACGGCAGTTGGACCAGATCAAACGCTTCGACATGAAGGGGTTCCAGCCGCCGACGCCGTACATCCGGGAGATGAAACGGTACAAGGTGCTCCCGGAAAGCTTTGAACCCGCCGGTCCGCTCGATTTCTACGCGACAGACCGCGATTATTGGCGTTCGTTTGAGGCACAGCATGCCTTGGAACACCCGGCCTACGCCGCCGGACAGACAACAGCCCATCCCCCTTCCCCGTAGGAGAATAGGGTGAAACCCGGAGAGTGACCGAAGGAGATTCTCGGAAAGCGGAATGCCTGCCATCGTCAATCATCAATCCCGAAGATGGCGGCACCGCCAACAGCCACAGAATCACGGGCCTTCATGGCGCACACGAAGGAAGTCATAGAATGGTTGACGCCGCAGTGATAGAAAGCACCCGGCAGTATATTCGGGATTTGGGCGAGAAAGGTCTCCGCGTTTCTTTCGCCGTCCTCTTTGGGTCGCAAGCGCGCGGTCAGGCCGGAAAATGGAGCGACATAGATCTGGTGGTCGTTTCGCCCCGGTTCGACGGGGGCGCGCTTCAAGACGACGTAAATCTTCTCTGGCGCGTTGCCGCGCGCACGGACAACCGCATCGAGCCTGTTCCCTGCGGGGAAGCCCAATGGCAATCGGACACGTCCAGTGCGATTATCGAAATGGCCCGACGGGAAGGGGAGCGCATCAATCCGGCTGTGGGGGTGTAGGAACCGCGGTCAAACCAAACAAATGCGGTTGGACCCCTTTTTGGTACCCCAAACGGGAATATGAAGCATCGGTGAACCGATGCGTCGGGCCCCATAAGACCGGGTGCCTTGGCTTGGAGAATCTGTCCGACGTGGGGGCAACTTGGGGGACAACGGATCATGGGGCATCGAGAACCATCCTGAGCATGATTTCGGTGAAGGGGGTGGAGTCGGTCCGGTTCGCGCTTTCCTGGCGGGCGCGGCAGTACCCCGTTCTTCTTCGAAGACAGTGGTGATTTGCGCTTCGTCCGGGCCGTTTTCCCAATTCCGCACCGACCCTGCGGGGTTCCCGACAGACACACGGTTTCGCGTGTTCGTCCGCCGATATGGCACCAACCGGTCCGGAATGCCGTGTAAAACGGCTCTGTTATTAGTTTACAATGGACAGGCACAGCTTTCCACGCACGGAGGTTCATCCATGACCAGTTCAAACAGACATCCCGCCACCCGCTTTGCCCTTGCCGCCGCGGCGGCCGCCACGATGCTGGCGTCCGGCGCGGCCAACGCCGATTGGGAGAAGATTTCGGGCCCGCTGCCCGGCGACCCCATGGGGGTGCACATGTACCGGCTCAAGAACGGGCTGGAGGTGTATCTGTCCGAGAACCACAACACCCCCCGTTTCTTTGCCGAGATGGCCGTGCGCTCGGGCAGCAAGTATGACCCGATCGACTCGACCGGGCTGGCGCACTATATGGAGCACCTGCTGTTCAAGGGCTCCCAGCGGCTGAGCACAATTGATTTCGCGCAGGAAAAGCCCTGGCTCGACAAGATTGACGCCCTGTATGAGGACCGTCACCACACCACCGACCCCAAGAAACGCGATGATCTGTATCTCCAAATTAACCAGGCTTCAGAGGAGGCTGCCAAGTTCGCCATCCCGAACGAGCTGGATCGGATCTACAAGTCCATGGGTGCGCGCATGTTCAACGCGCACACCTGGCACGAGGAGGTCGTCTACCAGGTGGAGCTTCCCGCGAACCGGCTGCGGCCGTGGGCCTTCATCGAGTCCGACCGGTTCGCGCACCCCATCTTCCGTCTCTTCCAAACGGAATTGGAGACGGTTTACGAGGAGATGAACCGCGCGCTGGACAACAAAGACCGGGCGCTGCAGCTTGCGGTGGACGCCAAACTTTACAAGATCCATCCCTACGGCCAGAAACCCACCCTTGGGTCGGTCGAGGACCTCAAGAATCCGTCCCTTGTGAACCTGCACAAGTTCTACGAGACCTGGTACGTGCCGAACAACTTTGCCGTGTTTATCTCGGGCGACATCAATCCCGACGAGGCGATTGCCGTGATTGACCAGTGTTTCGCCGGCTGGGAGCCGCGCGAACTGCCCAAGCGGCCCACCTGGGACGACCCGCCGCCCGCGGCCCGCGAGGAGGTGCGCATCCAGTTCCAGGCCGAGGAGATGGTGCTGCTGGCGTTCCGCACGGTGCCGCGGCTTTCTCCCGACTCCGAGGCGCTCACAATGCTGGACATGATTCTCGACAACGCCACCGCGGGGCTCATCA
>CAIXUF010000012.1 GCA_903922535.1 Candidatus Hydrogenedentota bacterium | reverse complement strand
TTGCCCTGGTGGATGTTGATGACCGTCGCGCCGGAGGCGGCCGCTTCGGCTACCGGCTTGCAGGCGTGGTAGTAGCGTGTCGCCCAATGCGCCGCATAGTCCACCGGTTTCACCGGCGTGATGAGCATGCCCGCGTTGAACTGTAATGTCTCGCCCGCCGCCAGCGCGCGTGGTCCCGAGTACGCCGTAATCACCACGGCGTCGCCGTCCTGTCCGACGCGGCAGCCGCCCTTGCCGTCATTGTTCCATGCGTCCGGAATGTCCAGCGGCTTGCGCTTGTAGTGGATGTTTACCAACGGCCACGAGTAGTTCGGGCCTTTCAGTTTGAACTGGAGCCCGGCGCTTATATCGCCCAGCCAGAGGGCGTCCTGGTGTTTGCCCTTGTCCCAGTGCCAGTCCCACGTGTCGGGACGGTAGCCGCCCTTGCGGCCCATGCCCATCATGTACGTCGCGATTTCCTTGCGCATCGGCACGGTCAACCGGATATCCTGCACGTTCGCGGCGCGTGTCGCGGTCAGCGCAATGGCGAAGTTCAGATAACCGTCGAACTCCATCCGGCAGGATACTTTCGCCAAAAAACCGTCGTCGGCAACAACTGTCTGCCACTCGGCCTTGCCGGGGGTGTGCTTCACAAACTCCGGCGAGCCCTTTTGTGCGGCCCATGTGACCGGCCCCGCATCGGTAAGCACGGAAAAGGTCATCGGTTTTGCCAAAATCTCGTTTTCGCCGCTTCGGATGCCCGACAGCAGACCGTCCTTGCCCAGTGTGACCTCACGATTCAGGCAGGCCACCCTGTCCTTGCCAATATCGAGCGGGGTGTAGGGCGCGACGATTTCATCGTCCAGCCCGAGGGTTGAATCGAGCCAGCGCAGCCGCGCATGCCGCCACAGGTCATCGTCGCCGCGATCAACCAGCAGGTCGGGACCGACCGTCAGCGCCAGATCCACAGACGCCGGTTCCGCGTCGGCCGCGCGCACGGTGACGCGACCGGCATACTCGCCGGGCGCGGCGGTTTCGGGCACATCCGCGCCGCACCACAGCGGCTGCACCTGTCCCTGCGGCACGTCCACTTTCTTGGTGAAGGTCTTGCCGGTCCAGTCTGTCCCGCCCAGGTTGAAGCATCGAAGGGCCGAAGCCGGAAGAACCGCGCCCCCGGCGGCGCGCAGGTCAGAGAATTCAACGCGCAGGCCGGTCAAGGCTTGACGGGCGGCAAAGAGTCCCAGTTGAAAGGTGAAATACTCGTTCCGCTGCGCTTCCCCCCGAAACCCGGTCTGCACTCCCTGGCGTATCCATTTCAGGGGCAGGGCATCTTTCATCCGGATGGGGTTCCCGCGGTCTTCGGGAAAGAGCAGAAACGTGGACGGCAGACACTGCGCCAGAAGTCCCTCCGTTTCCGCCTGCGTCGCGGGAACTTCCATGGGATCAAGACGGTTCCATTCCCCCCGCGCCTGAATCTCCACCACTTCGGCGTGGGCCATCCGGTCCGGCGATTTCTCAAACGTGCGCCGGGCCTTTCCCAGCCATTGGGCGTCCGCCGTGTCTTCGGGCTTCGAGTATGTTTCGCTGCCGAAACCCAATTGCCGCTTGGGACGGTAGGGCATGTAATACACGTAATAGTCACCCGGCGTTTTGGCTTGGAATAGCAGTTCGCCGCATTCGCGGGTGCACTGAAGCACGACCCGGTTGGCCAGCGGTTTTGCTTCGCTGCCCGCCACCACCTGGACATCCTTCAGTTCGGGCTGTTCATCCAGCCGCCGCCATGGAATGCAGACATGCACCGCCTCGTCGGCCTTGTCCACCCGCACCACGGCCCGGTGGTTGCCCAACGATTCGGGCCAGTCCCCGATCCCGTAGGGCACGTCAGCGCCGTTTGCCATGGCTGACATGCCTGTTCCAGCCATCAACACGATTAGTCCCAATACCATACCCATGATTTGTGTTGCTCCTGTGCTGGCACTAATCATAAAGTAGAAGACCTTGGTATCCCAAAGGCACAAAAAGGCAAATCGCGTATGCACTGCCCGCCACTTGCCCTCTTTCGCTTTCATTCTCCGGCAGCCGATGCTAAAAATGCGTTTTATTGCAAGACGAGGGCGATTTATACCCTTTTATTTGCATGTATACACGATCCGGCGTATACTCATGAATAAATTGGTATAATTGCAATGGAAGGCTGGTTATGAATCCCATCCGCAACCCTTTTTCACCGGGAGCCGGGTCGCCGCCCCCGGAACTGGTTGGCCGTGATGCCATTTTGGAGCAGTCCCGTATCCTGCTGGCACGTGTAAAACAACGACGGCCGGAAAAGAGCCTGCTGCTGACAGGGTTGCGCGGCGTGGGCAAGACCGTGCTGCTCAACGAAATAGAGCGCGTCGCCCTGAAAGAGGACTACCGAACCATTTTGGTCGAGGTTCTCGAGAACAAACCGCTGGCGGTTTTTTTGGTGCCCCATCTGCGCCGGCTGTTCTTTGCGCTCGACCGGATGGCGGGCACAGGGGACAAGGTGCGCCGGGGTCTGGGTGTGCTGAAGAGCTTCGTCAGCGGCGTAAAAATTACTGTCTCGGATGTTGATTTTGGGCTGGATATCGAACCGGAGCGCGGTTCGGCGGACAGCGGCGACATTGAAATTGACCTGCCCAACCTTTTTGTCGCCGTGGCGGAAGCGGCACAAGAACGCCAGACGGCGGTGGCCATTCTTATCGACGAGATTCAGTATCTCGCCCAAACCGAACTAAGCGCCCTGATTGTGTCCATGCACAAAATGCAGCAGCGCCAGTTGCCGCTGATACTTGTCGGGGCGGGGCTGCCAATACTTCCCGCCCTGGCAGGGGACTCAAAATCCTATGCGGAGCGCCTCTTCAGTTTTCCCGACATCGGCCCCCTCTCGGAATTGGACGCAAACAAGGCACTGCAGGATCCCGTGTTGGCGACGGGAGTCGCCTTTGAAGCGGATGCGCTGCGTGAAATCTACCGGTTGACCCACGGGTATCCCTACTTCCTGCAGGAATGGGGCTATCAGGCGTGGAATTTTGCCGCCCAATCCCCCATCACACTGCGCACCGTGCATGAGGCAACCCCAACCGTTATCCGCAGGCTGGATGAGAATTTCTTTCGCGTCCGGTTTGACCGGCTGACCCCCAGAGAAAAGGACTATCTGCGCGCGATGGCCGAATTGGGGCCCGGCGCGCACCGCACCAGCGACATTGCGGACCTGCTGGGGGTAAAAATAACGACCCTGGGTCCGGTGCGGGCCAAACTTATCAAGAAGGGAATGATTTACAGCCCGGCCCATGGTGACATGACCTTTACCGTGCCGCTGTTTGACCAGTTCATGCACCGGGCCATTCCCGAGTTTCGGCCGCGGGGTGCATCCGGCGCGGTCTGAATTCCACCCAAAAAGGACAACATGACGGACACAGCGCCCATACAAGCCCCGCCCTCCCCGGCGCGACGGATCGCGCAGGTCCTGATGGACTTGTCGCTGCCGCTGGCGCTGGGATTGTGGCTGCGCGGCCGGGGGCTCGGCGCCGAGTCGGTGTGGATGGACGACTTTTTCAGCGCTGGCCATCTGAACGCGCCGACGCTGCTGCAATGCCTGCACGATCAGCGCGCCGAAAACTGGGAGATGGTTCCGCTTTATTACGCGCTGCAATATTTTTGGGCGGGTCTGTCGCCCGGCTCCATCGTGTGGGTGCGCTGGCTGTCCGTCATCTTCAGCACGGCCGCCATTGCCGCGCTCTACGGCCTGGGCCGGAGACTCTTTGGCCGCTGGGCGGGCTTCACCGCCGCGTTGTGCCTTGCCCTGTCGCCATTTCAGGTCTTTCATGCGCGGGGACTGCGTCCCTATGCGATGGTGCTGCTGCTGGCCATATTCTCTTGGTGGCTGCTCATCGCGTGGCAGGAGCGCCGGAGCAGGGCCGCGCTGGCGGGCCACGGACTGCTTAATCTGGCGCTACTGTGGTCGCATTTGTTCACGCCGCTGCTCTTTTTCGGACAGGGCTGCTGGCTGCTGCTGGCCGAATGGCGCAATCCCAGGCGGCTGCTGGTCTGGGGGGTGGTGCAGGTGGCGCTGCTAACAACGCTGGCTCCATGGGTGGCCACCATCCACCCCGCGCCGGATCCAGTCGTGCCCGCGGCGCGTTTCGGCAACCCGCTGGAGCTGGTCACGAAAAACGACATGGAAAGCCGCTACAACCAGTTCATCAGCACCATGTTCATGCAGGAGGCCGAGTATCTGCACTGGGCCGTGGGGTTCCCGCCCAAGTACACCGAGGCGCCGGTCAGTCCAAGAACAGAACTCCTGCTAGAATATCGCCAGCCAGTGGAACTGGCCGAGGCGCGCCTAACCCTGCTCGGCTTCATCACGGCATTAATATGCTGCGCCGTCGCCTACTGGGAGCGCCAGCGTCCTCGCCAACTCTCAGATCCCGGTGAAGCCCCAAACCGCGGCTCACGCCTCACCGCCGTCCTTTGCTGGTTCCTTCTGCCCATGCTGGGACTCTATCTCGCCGCCGCGCTGTGGAAACCGCATGCCTTCCAGGCACGTTATGTGCTCTACATTTGGCCCGCACTCTACCTGTGCTGCGGGATCGCGGCCACACGGTTCCGTTCCCCGGCATTGCGCCTGTTGATGCCTGCCGCCATGGGAAGCGCCCTCCTTTTCCTTTCGGTGTTGTCGATGCTGCTGCCCATGCGCCCCGACTATCTCCATGCGGCGAAGCTCATCCGTCCGGACAAAAACGGCTGTGTCAATGTGGCGATACAGGAATGGAACCTGTGGCGACTGCTGGGGTTCAACGCCCCGGACCTGCAACCGTCGCTGCAGCGCTATCTCACTGTGGACGGTGTTGTCGAACAGGTGCAGAAGATGGCCGGCACAGCTACGGCCGCATGGGCCGTGTTCGAGGGGCCGCAAAGCCTGGATGATCGCCGAAACTTCGAGCAGCGCATAAAAGAACTCGGCATTGCCTGTCAACGCACCGTTCTGCCGGGCATGCAGAACTTGTACCTGTACCGCTGCACCAAGCCCTGAGCGGCGCTTGTGGCTTGAATGGGGACGAATGCCGGAAGACATCTTCCGGCAGCGTCGTGCATTGCGCGCCATTCAATGCGTGAGGTAACGCCTTCTATCCGGTGTTCCTGCCGGTAAGATCGCAAATGACGCGATCATGAACGAACGGCAAGATGGCCGGGTGTCATTGCGAATCTTGCCGCAAATTCCAGAAATGCGCTATGATCCACGCGCCGTGGCGTGCCTGTGCGCGTCGCGGCATGTCTGCAACAGGGCACCGCCCAACGATGAAAGGCCCGTGTTATGTTTGAACGGCTCGAAATGGCCCCGCCCGACGCGATTCTGGGCTTGACCGAAGCTTTCAAGAAAGACCCCCGGCCCGAGAAGATCAATCTCGGCGTGGGCGTCTACAAGGACGCCAAGAACGACACGCCCGTGCTGGCGTCGGTCAAGGCGGCGGAGCGGCTGCTGCTCGAAAAGGAAGCGACCAAGAACTACATGCCCATGCCCGGCGATCCGGCCTATGGCAAGTTGGTGCAGGGGCTGGTCTTCGGCGCGGACAGCGCCATCAACCGCGACAACCGCGCCCGCACGGCGCACACGCCGGGCGGCACGGGCGCGCTGCGCGTGACGGCCGATTTCATCCTCCGCTGCTATGGCAAGAGCACGGTGTGGATGAGCGACCCGACCTGGGCCAACCATGCCGCCATTTTTGAGGCGGCCGGGCACGCGGTGAAGTACTACCCCTACTATGATCCGTCCAGCAAGGGGCTCGCCTTTGACGCCATGATCGCCACGCTGGAGCAGGTGCCCGCGGGCGACATCGTGCTGCTGCACGGCTGCTGCCACAACCCCAGCGGCATTGACCCCGAACCGGCACAGTGGCAGGCCATTGCCAATGCCGCGGCCAAGGCCGGCTGGCTGCCGCTGGTGGACTTTGCCTATCAGGGCTTCGCCGACGGGCTGGAAGAGGACGCGACCGGCCTGCGCATCATCTGCAACGCCGTGCCGGAACTGATCGTGTGCAGCTCCTTCTCGAAGAACTTCGGCCTGTACCGCGAACGCTGCGGCGCATTCACCCTCGTCGCGAGCGAGGCCGGCGCGGCGGAGAAGGCATTCAGCCAGGTGGAAAAGGCCATCCGCACCAACTACTCCAATCCGCCCGCCCACGGCGGGCTGATCATCACGACCATCCTGTCAGACGCAACCCTGCGCGCCCAGTGGGAGCAGGAAGTGGCCGACATGCGCGCCCGCATCAACGGCATGCGCAGGCTGTTCGTGGACACGCTCAAGGCCAAGGGCGTTGAGCGCGACTTCTCTTTCATCACCCGCCAGAAGGGCATGTTCTCCTTCTCCGGCCTGAACAAGGACCAGGTCAACGCGCTGCGCGACAGGCACGCCCTCTACATTGTCGGGTCGGGACGCATCAACGTGGCCGGCATGACTGAGACCAACATGGACAGCCTGTGCAGCGCCATTGCTGAGGTGCTCAAGGGCTGAGCGCAAAACGTCAAACCAAGACCGCCGTCCCGGATGCCCGGGGCGGCGGTTCTTTTTATGCAGGACCAATTGACCGTTGTCCGAACAACCCAAAGTGGTTATTGAACCGCGAAGCTGTTCGGATGCCCGGCCGCGCAAAGAGGTCAATACTGAAACCGAGAATGCATTTGACTCCGGGGGCCCGGCGTTGCGATCCGCGCTTCAGCCCGTCGCGCCCGGAATCTCCGCGGTGGCCTCAGAGGTGGCGTGGACGGTCCGGCAACGGGGACACATGACCTTGTCATTCTTGAACTCGGGGGGAAGTTTGAGCCGCGCGCCGCAGGCGCAGGTGATGAAGCGGAATCCGTTGAGCTGCCGCACCCAGTCGCCCGTCTGGCGCATGCGCGCGGCCTGGTCGGCGGGCATTTGCCCCCCACGGGGCACGGCCATCTGCACGGGCTGCCCCTGTTCGAGCGCCGACGGTGCGCCGGACAATGCGGTGGCATCCGCCATTATCGGCGGCTGGGTTGCCGCATGGGGGGCAATAATGTCGCCCGCGGCTGCCTGGGCCAGCGCCGAGGCGGGCATGAACGCCCGGCCCGTTCCGCCCGCCTTTTCCCAAGCCCGGGCGTAGGTGGCATAGGAGGCGCCGCCCGCCATGCCGCGCAGGATGCGGATGCGCTCCTCGGTGGGCGGATGGGTACTGCTCCAGGAGGTCAGGGACTGGCCGCCGGCCAGTGGGTTGATGATGTACATGGGCGCGATCACCTTGTTGGCCGCGGCGGGCAGTTGTGCGTCGCCCGCGATGACCTCCAGCGCCGAGGCAAGCCCCTCGGGATAGCGCGTGTAGACGGCAGAACCCGCATCGGCCAGGTACTCGCGCCGCCGCGAGCAGGCATAGTAAATGAGCTGCGCGATGATGGGCGCCACAATGGCGAGCACGAGCGCGAGGATCATGATAACCGCCTGGGCGCCGCCGCCCTCTCTCCGGGAGTCGGAAGACCGGTAGCGGGTGCCGGTGCCCCCGTAGAACGTGGCGCGCACAAACACTTCGGAAATCAGCACGATGGTGCCCGCCATGATGCCCATCATGGTCATAAACAGCACGTCGCGGTTGACGATGTGGCTAATCTCGTGGCCCACCACGCCCTGCAACTGGTCGCGGTTGAGCCTGCCCAACAGCCCCGCCGTGACGGCCACGGAGGCGTTCTGCGGATCGCGCCCCGCGGCAAAGGCGTTCAGGCCCATGTCCTCGATCAGGTGGATCTTGGGCGGCTTGGACAGTCCCGCGGCAATGCTCATCTCCTCGACCACGTTGAACAGTTGCGGCGCGTCCTGCCTTTCCAGTGCGCGCGCGCCGCTGGCCGCCATGAGAATGCGGTCACCCTGGAAGTAGGCGGCAAATGCCTGAACCGTCCAGAGCAGAAAGGCGACGCCCATGCCGATCAGGCCGCCGGGGGGAATCATCACCTCATACTTCCGGCCGTTGAAATACGCCCAGAAACCCTTCGACGGAAAGACGGCAAAGCCTATCGAGAAACCCAGCACCAGCAACAGCGCGAGCATCACGAACACCAGCACCATGGACCGGCGCTTGTTGGCGCGAATCAGTTCAAACATGGCCGACTCAGGAGAAGCTCACTTTCGGGACTTCGCGCTCGCCGGCGTCCTCGATCTCGAAGAACTCCGACTTGGCGAAGTTGAACATGCCCGCCACGATGTTGCCGGGGAACATCTCGACCTTGTTGTTGAACTGCATGGCCGCATCGTTGTACGCCTGCCGCGCGAAGCCGATCCGGTTTTCCGTGGAGGCCAGTTCCTCCTGCAGGGCGAGGAAGTTCTGGTTCGCCTTGAGGTCTGGATACCGTTCCGCCGTCGCGAAGAAGCCCGAGAGCGCCTGGCTGAGCCCCCCCTCGGCCTTGCCCTGGTTGGCCACGCCGGAGGCGCCCTGCGCCAGGTTGCGCGCGCGCGTGACGTTTTCGAGCGTCTCGCGCTCGTGCACCATGTAGCCCTTCGCCGTCTCGACCAGGTTCGGGATCAGGTCATGGCGGCGCTTGAGCTGCACATCGATCTGTGACCAGGCGTTCTTCACCGCATTGCGCAGGCGCACGAGGCCATTGTAGACACCCACGACCCACAGCAGCGCCAGCAGGCCGCCGCCCACGATGACAATCAGCAAAATCGTGCTTGTACCCATCATTGCTCTCCTTCCAGCGCCGCGCCGAACAGGTCGCGCAGCCATCCGAACACAGGGTCATCCGCCGCCACGCCTTCCTGGCGCAGCACGGTGAAAAGTTCTCCCTCATCAAACCACAGGCCGTGCCCGAACCGGCAAGCGTCGATCACCACCGGCACGCGGCCGCCCGTGACATCCTTCTTCATGCGTCGACGGCAAATGGGGCAGCGGCGGGGCTTCTCGCCCCGCGCCAGGGAAGGGTCGCCCGCCTCAAGAAACGCGCGCGTCTTCGACGCATCGCCGAGAATCAGTTCCAGCTCCCCCGCGTCGAGCCACAGGCCGCGGCACGCCGGACAACAGTCCAGCTCCACGCCGTTGTGCTCGACGATGATCATCGCTTCTTTGCAGGCAGGGCAGTTCATGGCGCGATTATACTCCGAATGGCGTGGCGCAAAGAAAACCGCCGTTGCTGTTCAGGCCCCGTCCATCACCTTCTGGATCACGCTCCCAATCTGGCGCGCCACCGTGTCGGGCGCGTTTTCACGCAGGACGGTCTCGCGGGCCGCGCGGCCCAGTTCGCGGCGCAGCCGCGGTGAATCCATCAGGCGCAGCACCGCCATGGCAAAGGCGTCGGTGTCGTTGTCGGCAACCACCAGGCCGTTGACGCCGTCGGTGATCGGCCATGCCGCGCTGGCACAGGCAACGACGGGACGCCCCGCCGCCATCGCATTGAGCATCTTGATGGGGTATCCCGACCACGAGGTGCGCGGCACGGCGACAATCACGTCCTCCAGCAGCGCGGCGCGGACGGCGTCGAAGTCGGGCGCGGCCAGATGCTCCGCGCCCGGCAGGTCGGGTGCCTCCGCCGAGGCAACCAGCAGCCGGGCCTCGGGTTTGACCCCGCGCACACGCTCCATCATCGCAGGCAGCAGGGGCAGGTTCTGGTAGGCGTCGAGATTGCCCGTGTACAGCACCGGCGGCATCACGACCGAAACGTCGGCCGGGGTTGTCGCAAACGGCGCGGGATCAATGGGCGGCGGCACGACCGTGACGCGGGCGGGATCGCACCCGCGCAGCACGAGATACCCCGCAAGCCGCCGGTGCGGCACGATAATCCGCGTGGCGCGGCGGGGGAAGGCGTTGTCGAACCAGTGGCCCAGCCGGGCCGCGCGGCGGGCCGTTTCGGGCGTTGCGCAGTAGTAGGGCAGTTCTTCGGCCATGGCGTTGTGAGCAAAGTAGACCACGGGCCGCCGTCCGCTGAGCAGCGCCGCGACCAGCGCCTCGTAGTTGTGCGCGCACACCACGTCGGCGTCGTGCGCCGTGCGCCGCAGTGTCCAGAGCAGCGCGGCGTCGTGCAGCGGTTTGCCCCAGTGGGGCCCGGGTGCCGTGGGCGTTCCCGCAAAGGCCGGACACGGGGCGCGAACCACGCGCACCCAGCTTCGCCAGTCCGGCTTGGGCGCACAGGCCAGCTCCTGCCCTTCCGGTTCGGGTGGGGGTGGCGCCTCCTGCCCTTCGAGACCCGGCAGGCACAGGGGCAATTGCTCTCCGGGTTCCTGCGGGTCCGCTGTTTCCACGTCTTGCCCCGTGCCCTCCGACCCGTCCTCCGTCTTGTCCCCTGACGGGTCCTTCGCAACCACGGAGAAAGGGAACGTATCGGCGGAGGCCGGATACCCGTACACCACCAAACGCACGTCATGGCCCAGTCCCGCGAGACAGCGGGCGGTCTCGCCCATGAACACCTGCGAACCCTGCGGCACCGGATAGGGACAGGCGCCGGCCATCACAATCTTCAGCGTCATTCCAGATACCCCAGGCCGCGCAGCCGCGCCGCCATTTCCGCCTCTTCCGCGGCGCTCATGCCCTGTTCCGGCGCCATCGGCCCGGAAGGGCTGACGCGCTCCGATGCCGCGCCCCAAAGCGGCAGGCCTTCCATCGGCGGACCGTCCGCGCCCAGCGCGGCCAATGCCGTCGGCGCGATGTCCTCCAGCCCCGGATCGCACTTGGTGACGGGGGTGTTGCTCACCAGCAACCCCGGACTGCGGTGCACGCCGTTCATGCCGCGCTCCTTGCCGCCCGCGTATTCGGCGGGGTCCATCCGCCGGAAGGACGGACCGCCCCGCGCGCGCAGACAGGCGGGACGATAGCCGTTCTCCAAGGCGGGCTCGATAAGGATGTCGGGGGCGCGATCCACATGGGGACCATGATACACCGAAGCGCGCGGCAACGCGCGCGCCACCGGCCCCCATGCCTCCAGCGCCGCGCAGAGTTCGGCTACAAAGCCGTCGTAGTCCTCCGGCCGCACCGTGCCCTGCGGTTCGCGGCCCGCGAGGTTGACGCGGATGGACGGGAAATAGTCCAGTTCCTCCGAATAGGCGCGCGTGGCGGACCAGTCTATCCCGCCGAAACGGCTCCGGCTTTCCGCGCCCGCCGCGAGCCCCGTGAACTTGCGGAAGAGCGCGCCCCAAGCGCGCTCCGGCGCAAAGCGCAGCGCCAGCGACTTCAGCGCGCTTTCGTTGCCGCCCGAAAAGCGCAGCAGGCCATGCTCCGCGAGAAAGTTGTTGAGATGGATCACGCCCGTGCCCGCGCCCATGAACCCGTGGTCGGACATGACCAGCACATGTTCCGCGCCGGACGCCTCCACCATGCGGCCCACTGTGGCGTCAAGCCGCGCGTAGATCTCGCGAACCGAATTCGACAGCAAAGGGTCGGCCTGATAGCGCGGTGAGCCGGGATCGTGAAAGCGCCAGAAATGATGCGACACCGTGTCCGTCTCGCCGAACACGGCCATGAAGAAATCCCACGGTTCGCGGCGCAGCAGCCGCAGCGCGGCGGCCTCCTTGTCTTCTATCTTCGCCAAGAGCAGCGCGTGCGCGCGTTCATGCCAGCCCGGCCCGGTGCGGTGCTCCTGAAAATCGGCAAAGCGCCAACCCTGCACGTCGTCGTGGTATTCGGGTGGATAGACAAACGACCGGTCAATGGACGTGGCCACCGGCGAGTCGAAGCCCGACACCATGAACCCGTTCACCTGTTCCGGCGGGTATGTGCCCGGCACACCCAGCACGCCCACCCGCGCGCCCGCATCGGACAGCACGTTCCATACCGCGGGCACGCGCCGGAAGGTGCGGTTCACGAAACGAAGTGCATAGCCGCCGGGCGGCATGTCGGTGAAATCGAAGACGCCGTGGCGGCCGGGATTGACGCCCGTGGCGCAGGTGGTCCACGCCGGGAAGGTGGCCGGCGGCATCGTGCTGCGCAGCGGCAGCAGCGCACCCGCCCGCGCCAGCGCCCGCAGGTTCGGCAATACTCCCGCCTCCATCCACCGCGCCGCCAACGCCGGGTCCGCGCCGTCGAGTCCTATGATAAGCATCCTCGCCATAGTCTATCTGTAGGGTGCGTGAAGTCTTACGCAGTAAGACGGAACGCACCGTTCCTTATGCGTTTGTCACGTTTCTCAACTCTGCGTGCCCTGGCGGCAAGGCGCGTTGGTTTGGGTTTGTGCGGAAATGGTGCGTTTCGTGCCGCTTCGCGGCACTTCACGCACCCTACTTTCGGTTAGCGCGGCGGCAGCGGTGGCCCTGCCTCCACCCACGCGCCGTTTTCGAGCTTGAGCGGCAGCCACTGATTCTTCGCGCTGTCGAGGCGCAGACCCCACACCATGCCGTTCGCCCCGGCGGCGATGACATGCACCGGCCCCATAAACGGCGTCCAGTCTGTGCCGTCCCATTTCCATACCACTCCGCCGCCATTGACCGTCCACAGCACACCGTCCGCTGCGGAGAGCTGAATGCCCGCCGCGCCGGGACTCACCAGTTTCCACTCGGCGCGGTTCCATTCGAGGATGTCATACCCGCCCGCCACGGGCGCGGTGCCCAATGCCCACAGGTGCCCTCTTGACGCGGCCAATTGCCGCACCTTGCCCGGCATCACCTGCCATGCGCCGTTTGTCCGCACGTGCGGCACGCCTTCGCGATCAACGGCCCACAACCCGCCGTCCTCATCGGCGGCCACCTGCGCCACAGGGAATCCGGTGTCGATCTTGTCCCGCTTGTCCGCAGCGGACTGGACCAATTCGGCGCCTCCACCGCCGCCGACGAAATAGCGCGTGTCGCCCGGCCCCGCCACCATGCTTCGGATCGAGCCGGCGGGCGTCTCCACCCGCGTTCCATTGGCAAAGTGCTGCATGCTTCCATCGCTGTGAACTACCCACGCCGCTCCGTCGGCCAGAACCACCAGCCCGGGCGGAACCACATCGTGGTGCAGCGAAACGCCGTCTTTCTTGAGTCGTTCGCCGTGCGCCATCATCCGCGCCTGGAAGTCGTCCCAGTTCCGGCCCTCCGCGGGCGACCACACCACTTCCGCCAGCGCGCACAGGCGCGGGAAGATCTGTTCGTCAATGGCCTTCTCGTTGCGCGCGAGATGGGTCCACATGTTCGCCTGCGCGCCGAGCACCTGCCTGCCCTGTTCGGGGGTCAACTCGGGCGGGATGGGTTCGTAGGCGTAAACCTTCTCCACCGGCGTGGTGGTGCAGTCGTAGTCGAAGTAGCAGTGCGTGGTGGGCGACATGACCACGGTATGGCCCGCCTGCGCCGCGGCGATGCCGCCCTGCACGCCGCGCCACGACATGACCGCCGCATTCGGCGCGAGCCCGCCCTCCAGGATCTCATCCCAGCCCAGCAGCGTGCGCCCGTGCGCGTTCACGATCTTCTCGATGCGCTTGACGAACCAGCTTTGCAGTTCGTTGTCGTCCTTGAGCCCCTCGGCCCGTTTGCGCGCCTGGCACTTGGGGCACGCGGCCCAGAACTCCTTGGGGCATTCGTCGCCGCCGATGTGGATATACTTCGCCGGGAAGATGTCGGCCAACTCGGCGATCACGTCCTCCATCAGCGCGAAGGTGGCGTCATTGCCCGCGCACATCACGCCGTAGGGCGTGACGCCCGGCTTCATCATTTCCAGGTACGGAACGATGCGATAGGCCTCGCCCCGGCACGAGAGTTCCGGGTGCGCCTTGAGCACAGGCAGGCAGTGGCTCGGCATCTCGATTTCGGGGATGATTGTGACAAAGCGGTCCGCGGCATACTTGACCAGTTCGCGCAACTGGTTCTGCGTGTAATACCCGCTCACTTCTTCGGGATACTTCTCATCCCACTTCGCGCCGATGTCCGTGAGTTCGGGATGCTTCTTGATCTCGACGCGCCAGCCCTGCTCGTCGGTGAGATGCAGGTGCAGCACGTTCATCTTGTGCATGGCGAGCAGGTCGACATACCGGTGCAGGTAGTCCATGGTCAGGAAGGTGCGGCTGCAGTCGAGCATCAGCCCGCGCCAGCCGAAACGCGGCACGTCGCGCACCGTCATGCAGGTTACGGTCTTCGGGCCGCCGCCCGCCGGGCGCTGCGGCAGTTGCAGCAGCGTCTGCAACCCGTGGAAGACCCCGGCCGGTTTCAACCCGCGAATCATCACGCCCTCCGGCGTCACCTCCAGCGCATATCCCTCGTCGCCCAAGTCCGCCGCAGCAGCGTCGAGCGCCAGCGTTATGTCATTCTTGGCCGCGTTCTTCTGCGCATTCACGAGGTCAATCTTTTCGGCGCCGCGCTCCTCCATGTACTCGCGCAGCCATTCCGCCACGCCGGCCAGCGTGTAGTGCCCGTAGGCCACGCGCAGTTGCCCGTGCAGCGTCCAGGAGCCCTCCCGCAGTTCCATCGACACCGGCCGTGGCACGATGTCCGGCGGCGTGGCGGCGGTGGCGGCGGTCCAGCAAACAACAGCGGCAGCAAGCAGAGAAGTCATGGCCAGGCCCTCATGAGTTTTCCCTATCATACCGTGGTGTCGGCACACCAGGGTAGGCGCGGCCGCGTGCTTGAAGTCGTGCGAAGCAGGACGGAGCGCACCGCTGCCTGTTTGATTCCTGCATGTGACTATTCCTAGACTAATCTCAAATCCGGGAGTACAAGGAAAGGGAATTCAATGCACCGCGTCACGCCGCTCGCCCTGCTGCTCATGCTGTCGCTGTACGCCGCCGCAGAATCGAAAACGCTGCATGTGCCCGCCGAGTATGCCACGCTCGCCGCCGCCGTCGAGGCCGCCGCGGCGGGCGACACCATTGCCCTCGCGGCCGGCCAATATCCGTTGACAGCGCCGCTGCTCATCACCAAGCCGCTCCAAATCAGCGGTGAGGCGGCCGACACCACGGTCATTCAAACTGCCCTTGCAAAAGATGAGATGATCAAGGTGGACAAGGTGGAGCGTTTCCACATCGAAAAGGTCGCACTTGAATATGCCGGCCCACCGCAACCGGAGGGCAGAACGGACTTCCCCAGCCTGCTCAGCGTCTTTGGCGGGCACGCCGAAGTGACCGAGTGCATGTTTCGCCGGTCCAGCGGCTTCGGCATCATCGTCAAACAGGGGGCCAACGCAACCGTCAGCCACTGCCGCGCCGAGGACAACGTGATGGCGGGAATCTACGTGAAGGAAGCGGACACTTCCGCGATGGTTGTGGACAACACGGCAACCAGGAATGGAACGGAAGGAATCATGGTCTTCGACGGCGCGACGGCAACCATTGAGCGGAACCGCTGTACGGAAAACGGAAACAATGGCATCATTGTTACCCGGTCCTCTTCCGTGGAATCGGCGGTTCAGGACAACATCTGCGACAAGAATGGCAGGAACGGCATTCGTATCGGTGTGGAATCCACGGCGGCCGTTGCCAGGAACCGCTGCCATGACAACGCGCTGGCGGGGATTGTCATGGACACCGGCAGCAGGGGCTCCGCAACGGGAAACATCTGCGTGGGGGGCGAACACGGCCTGATCATCAATTCTTCCGGCACGGAGGCCACCGTTGAACAGAACGACTGTTCCGAAAGCAGCAAAGCTGGAATGGGCGTCTATTTTGGCGTGAAGGCCGCGCTGCACGACAACAATTGTTCCAGGAACAAGGGGGTTGGCATCTGGGTGTCCAACTGGGAAACCACGGCCGAACTCCTTGGCAACCATTGCAACGGCAATCAGGCGAGCGGGATAGGTGTGACACAGGGAGCCCATGCAACTGTGCGCGGAAATGAGTGTGTCGGCAACGCCGGTTACGGCATTACCGTTGCGGACGAGGAGTCCGACGCGGATATCGGCGAAAACAACTTCAAAGACAACACCAAGGGTGAAAACCGCACCACGGCGGGCATTTCGGGTCGGCGCCAATTCCAGGTGTCGGTATATGAGGTGGGCACGGCATTCATGCGCGGACAGTTCGCGTATTTGGAGCAAATAGCCACAAGACTGCGCAAATACCGCAGCCGATACGCGGACGGCAACTGGCAGCTTTATTGGTTCTATGACGGGTTAATGCACGGAAACGATGGATTCACCATCCGCAAGCGCCCTGATTATCGGATCGCACTGGAAAAGTGGGCCAACGAATTCCCGGACAGTTGCACGCCCCGCATCGCACTGGCCATGACGCATGTGGAATATGCCTGGGAGGCGCGGGGGGAGGGCTGGAGCTATGAGATCACCCCGGACCGCATGAAGGGATTTGAGGAGCACCTGGCGACAGCGGAGAAATGGTGCGCCGAGGCGGAAGCCAAATCCGGCAAAGACCCCTATCTTTATTCGACCTGGATTCGGATTGCCTTCAACAGTTGCGCGCCCCGGTCGCGCGTGGAATCGCTGTTGGACAAGGGAATGCAGGCAGACCCTTCCTGCCTGATGCTTTACTCCACAGTGAGCCAGAGTCTGTGGCCGCGCTGGGGCGGCAGCCGGGAGAAGATCAGGCAATTCTTTCTCACGGTGCATGATCGCACCAAGGAAGAAATGGGTGAAAAGATGTACGCCCTTGTCGCAGACAGCCAGTTCTGCCCCGGTGCCGTTTACGGCGATTCGGCCGACTGGAGCCTGGTAAAGCCGGGCTTCGACCAGATCCTGGAGGAATTTCCCCAAGCCTGGTTCTACCTGAACCGCTACTGCCTGTTGGCCTGCGTCTTTGGCGACAAGGAAAAGGCGCGCGAACTCTTCGGGCGCATCGGCGACAATCCCAATTATGACGCCTGGGTCTACAAAGAGGAAAACTTTAGAAAGGGGAAGCGCTGGGCGCTGTCCGACGGCCCCCGGCCCGACTTCTTCCGGGTGGAAGGATACCCCCCGGGCAACACGGACGAACATGTTTCCAGCCCCTTCCCCGCGCTGAACGCCATTTTGGGGGTTTCACGAAAGCAGATCGCCATCGGCCTGCTTGTGGCGGGACTTGCCATGGCCCTGCTCACAGTCCTCGTCATTTTCCTGATCGTCCACCTGAGCCGAAAACGGACATAGGCGCCCAAACCGCGGCGGCCGCCTATGCGCCGTGCTCCCTGCGGAAGGTGCAGCTTCTCAGCGGGCACGTGACGCACCAGTTCTCAAACGCCGGCGGCGCGGCAAGTTCGTCCAGCGCGAAGCGCCTCAGGCACTGCATCTTTTCGCCGTTCCAGACGTCATCAAACCGTTCGCGCGTGAGATTGCCCAGCGCGCATCCGGGGCTGTGCACCTGGCAGCAGGCGCGCACGTCGCCGTTGGCGCTCAGCACCAGCGTGTCCCACATCTGGCGGCACTCGGTGGACACCGGTGACAGGGCGCTCATGTCCACCGCTGTGGCCTGGCCCGTCCCGTACTTCGCGCGTGTGCTGTCGGCCGTCCACTCCCCGCGGAATTCCGGGGGAATGCCGAAATTCTCCTGCAGCCAGAACTCCACGCCGATACCGGCCGCAAGCGACCGGGCCTTTTCGACCTCGTGCTGGTTAAAGCGGTTGAGAATCATTTTGTAGCTGATCCGCGGCGTTTCCCGGCCCAGCCGCGTCCGTGCCGCGGCCAGCGCCTCCAGGTTCCGCAGCACGCGCCCGAAATCCCCGCCCAGGCGGTACGCGCCGTAGCTCTCCTGCGATGCGCCGTCCACGGACGCGACAAAATGGCGCAGCCCCGAGCGCACCAGTCCGTTCAGATACGCGTCGTCATAATCGCGCGCGCTGAAATTTGCGTGGACCACCACCTGGATGCCGCGGTCGGCGAAGAAGCGGATGTAGTCCGCAAGGTTTGGATTGAGAAGCGGCTCCCCCCAGTTGAACAGGTTCGCCTCGTACAGCGAATCCAGGGGAAGGTTCGGGACAAGCCGGGCGAAGGTGTCGGGCGTGAGCAGTTCCTTCGTCAGTGTTCCCGTGCCCATGCCGGTGTGGCAGAACCGGCACCGGAGGTTGCAGATCGGGCCGGGGTCCAGGATCAGATACACGGGCCGGGCGCGCACCACGGTTTTCCCGTCGCGCATTTCGCTTTCGGCCAGCGCGAGTTGGCGCTGCGCGTTGCGGTGGCGCAAATACGCTCGGACCCGCTGCCGGCGTCCGGCGCGGAAGAGCAGGCGGCAGGCCCTGCCAGGCATGCGTGCAAGTGACATGCCCTAATCCTGCCAGCCGACACCGGGGCCGGTCAAGGTTGCAACGTTCAAAACCAAAGGCAATACACCGATTCCGCGGTTGCCGGTGCTGGCGCCGCTACTGTCGGGGGATCTGGCGCTGTTGCGTGTTTCTTGGCCGGCTTCAGCGGGCTCTTCTTTGCCTCATGCTTCGGCATGGGGGTTGCAGCAGCCAACCGCGGTCCGCTCGGCAGGTTATCCCTCTCGAAACAGCCCCTCCAACGCCTGCGGCGCATGCATCGAGGCGCGGGTCAGGCAGAAGTCGTAGCGCACGGGATCATCCGGCCGCAGCGCGCGAAAGGCCGCGGTCACCTCGCGGGCCGTGCGCAGGTCGGCGGCGCGCCGGTGCGTGAACCCCAACCGGGTGCAGACGCGGTGCATGTGGATGTCCAGCGGCACGACCAGCAGGGCCGGGTCAACCCCCTTCCACAGGCCGAGGTCTACGGCATCGGCGCGGACCATCCACCGCAGATAGAGCAGCAGCCGTTTGCAGGCGCTGCCCCGCGCGGGATCAGGCAGCAGATAGTTGCGCGACAGCGGTGAACGCGCCTCCAGCACCCGCACAAAACGCGCCAGCGCGGGCACCACGTCCTCCTCGCCGGGCGTGTTCAACTTCGCGAATAGCGCGCCCAACGAGCGATGCTCTTCCAGCACGCCGCGCACACCTGTCAGCAGCGCCGCAAGTTCCTCCCCGCCGACATAACGGTGCCGAAATCCGGCGCAGGCGCGGCGAATCTCTTCGGGACGCGCCCCCAGCAAGTCTGCATGGGGGCGCGGAAAGGCTGCCAGCGCCTTCCGCACCGACGCCATGATCTGCTTTACCCCGCCGAAGGCCAGCGCCGCGGCCACCAGCGTCGCCACCTCGCGGTCGGCCCGCGTGCGGTATTCGAGCGCCACCGCGAGGGGATCTGGATCAATCCATTCGGGACGGTTGAACCGGTCATAGAGCGCTTCCAGTTGCTGGAGCCGCCGCTGGTTTTGATCGTCGGAAGTCTTCATGGCACCAACGGTAACCCAAAGGGCGCGGTATTTTCCAAAGCGTGGACGAAATGGACGCGATGGACAGCGTCAACCGGACAGCGGGCTCTATGTCCATTTTGTCCATCTTGTCCATCTTGTCCATACCGTCCATATAGTCCACGTCGCCCAAAGACAACCGCCCCGGCGCGCGTTGATCGCGGCCGGGGCGGTGAAGTTCGAAAGGATGCGGCGCTCAGTCGAAGATCATCTCGTAGTGGTAGACGCCTTCCTTCATCACGCTCTGCACGTTGAGCCCGCTGTTGTTGAAGACGCTCTGCATGGCCTTGTTCTCGTCGAGCACCTCGGCGGTGAACCCGGCGAGGCCGTTGCGCCGCGCAATGGTGGCAAGCTGCTTGAACAGGAAACTGCCAATGTGGCGGCTCTGCCAGGCGTCCTGCACCGTGAACGCCACTTCGGCGCGGTTCGTCTTGGGATCCACGTAGTACCCGCCGATGGCGACGATGTTGTCGCCGTCCGCCTCGGGCACCGTGGCAACGATGGACACCTCGTTGCGGTGGTCAATGTACACAAAATCCTGCACCTGGCGGCGGGGCACCCATTTCATGCGGCTCATGAACCGCGTGTAGATGGACCCCTGCGACAGCGCGTGGAACAGGTCGCGCATCTTGGGCTCGTCGGTCGGGTGGACGGGCCGCACGGTGATCTGGGTGCCGTCGGCCATCAGCATCGTCGTGCGGGCCTGTTTCGGGCCGACCGTGATCCGCCCGCTGAAGTCCGACATTTCGGCGCGGACGTACTTCATCTCGATCGCGTCCTTGAGAAGCTGCTCGCGGTAGTCGGGATGGGCGATGCTGATCAGCGCCAGCGCGCGCTCCTGGATGCTCTTGCCGTGCAGGTAGGCGAGGCCGTGCTCGGTCACGACCCAGTGGACCGCGCCGCGCGTGGTGACCACGCCCGCGCCGGTCGCGAGCGTCGAGACGATTCGCGACTTGCCCGCGCCGGTGGTCGAGTACAGCGCGATGATCGCCTTGCCGCCCTCGGATTTGGCCGCGCCGCGGTTGAAGTCCACCTGGCCGCCGATGCCCGAATAGAACTGGTGCCCGATGGAGTCGGCGCAGACCTGCCCGGTCAGATCGACCTCAAGCCCGACGTTGATCGCGACCATCTTGTTCTGGCGGCTGATCATCGCCGAATCGTTCACGTATTCGGTCGGGTTGAAAGAAAACATGGGGTTGTTGTCGATGAGGTCATAGAGCCGCTGCGAGCCCATGGCGAAACTGGCCACGATCTTGCCGCGGTCAACCGACTTCTTGGAGCCGTTGATGACGCCCGACTCGATAAGGTCGATGACCGCGTCCGTCAGCAGCTCGGTGTGCATGCCGAGGTCTTTCTTGTCCTTCAGGAACTTGGCCACGGCCTGCGGCACGCGGCCGATGCCGAGCTGGATCGTCGATCCGTCCTCGATAAGGCTGGCCAGGTATTCGCCGATCGCCTCGGTGCCCGGGCGCTCCTCTGGCTGCGCGTTCTCGATGATGGGAACGTCCACCGGCACCAGGTAGTCGATGTCGTAGACGTGGATCATCGAGTCGCCCAGCGTGCGCGGCATGCGCGGGTTGACCTGCGCAATCACAAACCGCGCGTTCTGCGCGGCGCTCTTGGTGATGTCCACGGACACGCCCAGGCTGCACATGCCGTTCTCGTCCGGCGGCGTCACCTGGATCATGGCCACGTCAAGCGGCAGGCGGCCCGAGCGGAACAGGTTCGGGATGTCGGACAGGAAGATGGGCGTGTAGTCGCCCAGCCCCTGCTGGATGATGTCGCGCACGTTCGCCGAAATGAAGAAGCTGTTCACGGGAAAACAGCTCGACAGTTCCTTGGTGGCGTAGGGCGCGTCGCCGCGCGTCAGCAGTTGCACGATTTCGATGTCGGTCAGTTCGCCCGCGCGGGCGACCAGCGCCTTCACGAGTTCGACCGGCGTGGCGCAGCCCGTGCCGAGGAAGACATGCATCCCCGGCTGGACCTGCTTCACGGCCTCGGCCGCGGTCACCACCGTCTCTTTGTATTCCTGCTGCCAGTCGGGATTGTAGGAGGGCTTTTTTTCTGTGTTCATGGGGTCATTCCACCTCGGAGAGAATCATGCGGGCGTCGGCAACCACGGGACGGGTTCCAACCTCTCCCACGATGAAGGGATTAATGTCCATTTCTTCAATTTGCGGAAAGTCGGTCACAAGCTGGCTGATGCGCTGCAAAGCGCCCGCGATGGAGTCCAGATCAACGCCCGCCTGGCCGCGCGCGCCGCGCAGCAGCGCGTAGGAGCGCGTGTTCTTGAGCATCTCCATGGCCTCGCTTTGCGTCAGCGGCGCCAGGTAGAAGCTCACGTCCTTCATCACCTCGACGAAGATGCCGCCCAGGCCGAACATGAGCATGGGGCCGAACTGCGGGTCGCGGTGCATGCCCAGGATGACTTCGCGCCCGGGCTTGCACATGGACTCGACGTACACGC
>CAIXUF010000011.1 GCA_903922535.1 Candidatus Hydrogenedentota bacterium | reverse complement strand
TACAACGAGGGCGAGACCTCCACGGACAAACGCTATTGGGCGCTGGCCATCCAGGGCACGCAGGACGAATACCGGGCCCGGTACCTCTTCACCTGGGACCGCCTCACCGGCAACGTGCCGGGCACCTATGCGCTGCCGCTGAACCAGTCGGACATTGACTGGGTGGGCATGTCGCCCAAAGGCAACTGGGTGCTCATCGGCGGGCTGGACACCAACGCCGCGCCACTCACCGGCATGACGATGGCGAACCTTGCCCTGACCCAGTTCCACCGCATCGACTTCTCCACCGCCCACGCCGACGTGGGGCTGGACGTGAACGGAAACGAGGTGGTCGTGATGCAAAACGTGCGCACCGACTACGTTGACCTGGTCCCCATTGACCTTGCCACGCAGCCCATACTTGATGTGGAGGGCAGCTACGCCGGCACCAATCGCACCCCCCTGATCCGGCTCTACTACGCCGGCGATGATCCCGTCGGCCTCAACAGCGGCATACACATCTCCTGCAACTATCCCGGCTACTGCGTCGTGTCCACGGTCATCGACCAGGGGCTGGCCGCGCAGAACTGGCTGGATCGCAAGATAGTCATCACCAAGCTCGACCCCGCCCATCCGCGCACCTTCTACCTGGCCCATGTGTACGGCACCCGCGGCGAGTATTGGGAGGAAACCCAGGCCACCATCGCAAACAACGGGTCAAGGGTTGTTTGGGCCACCAACTGGAGCCAGAACATCGGCCACATCCCCGAGCGCGTTTGGGACATGCAGACCAGCCTGCCCGCAGGCTGGATGATTCCCTGACGCAGGCGGCTACTTCGACAGCGGTCTCAGTTCAACCGTATCCATCGTGACAGTCCCGTACCGCACGAGGAAGGAAAGCCCCTCCCCCGCGCCTTTGTACCGGGTGATGATGGTTCGGCGGTGGTCGATGCACACGTCGATGATGTCGTCCTTGACGACCACCTCCAACGAGAAGGTACGATCCAGTCCGTCAACATGCTCGATGGCGCAGTCCGTCTCCTTGGTCTTGCCTGCATCATCGTCATCTGCGGTGAACGCCACCCGCTGTCCGGCAGAGTCAAATTTGAGCGCGCATCCTTTTCGGCGGTCCTTGTCCCCATGGAAGGCCAGCCCAAAGCCTGACATTCCCGGCTCGGGCTTGACCTGCATGGACAGGCGGATGTCTCGGGGTGCATGTTCCAGCGCGGCGTTTACGGCGCCGTTTGCGGCGTTCATGCGCAAAGCCGTTCCCTCGATTTCGACGCCCGGCAGTATGGCCATGGATGCAAGATCAAGCGCCTCGCCGCAGCTCGGCGTCATTTCGGGCACGAAGTTGGTCCCGAGCGTGCCATCCTCATGCTGGATCAGTTCACGAAACACGGCGTTGCCCGCCCAGCCGCCGTCGGGCAGCCATGACACGTAAATGCGGCGGTTGCCGGTGAACGCCGCCGTCTTGGGCACGTACATCACGTCCAGCCGGTCCAACGGGGGACTCGTCCAGGGGCCGAGCGGTTCCCGCGACATCCAGTAGACGAATTCGGCGAACAGATAGTGCCATCCGTTCCATTCGAAATAGTCCGGGCAGTCGGTGACACGGCCGGGAACGATAAAGGGTTCGGCCAAGTCCCATGTTCTCAGATCTTTGGAAAGCAGTTGCGCGATGCAGCCGTCGCGCTTGTCCGTGAAGCGGGCCGTCACCAGCATGTGGAACAGGCCGTTCTCCTCAAACACCAGCGGGTCGCGGTAATGCATCGGATCGTAGCCGTCCTGCGGCGAGGCCAGCGGATTGGGCGGTGTCTTGTCGAAATGGATGCCGTCCGTGCTGACGGCGTGCGCCAAGTGTTGTTTCCCGTCAGGCATGCGCGTGGCGTAATGGGCGTAGTAGACGCCGTCGTGGAAGAAGACCGAGCCAGTGCAGATGGAGCCCTCCCATTGTTCGGTGATGGGGATGGCCATGGGGTGCTGTTCCCAATGCACCAGGTCGGTGCTGGACGCATGGGCCCATTGGTGCGCGCCCAGCCCCCACTTGCTGCCGTGATGCCGCCGGTCGAACAGGTAGAACAGATGAAAGCGGCCGTCATGGAAGAAGGGCATGCAGTCGCCCACGCCGGTATTGTGCCCGCGCGGCCGCCAATACTGCATGGAGTCGCATTGCGGCCCGAGAATCTGCGCGTCACGCCGGGCAATCTCCTCCGCGCCGCCGCTGAGCACGGCAATCTCCCCGTCTGTCAGTGCCCGGTTCCAGAGCGCGGCATGGTCGATGGCGCCGTGGAATCCCGATTTCACAGGACCACCAGCCGATTCCGCGCCAATGAGGCAGGGCTCGCTGTTGCCCTGGCGCAGTGAACCGATGGGCCATTCCTCGTCCACCAGCACGCCGTCCACAAACAGTTCCAGTTTCGGCCCCGTGAATCGGACGATGACGTCATGCCAGTCGGTCGCCCCGATCATTTTCAGCGGCACGCTGACCCGCAGCGGCTTGTCCTTGAAGTCCGTGCCCAGTTCGAAGCCCAGCGATGTTTCGCCGCCAAGATTGGTGCAGAACAGGTTGTAGACCAGCTTGCCGTGGCCGCCGTGCTTGGAGAAGATGGGCGTGTCCGTGACTCCCTCGGCCAGCCGAAGGCGCACGCACAAGGACATCGCCTTGCCGGAAAGGTTGAGTTCGCCGTCTGCGCCCTGTCCCGCGTCCAGATAGCCTCCGCGAAACTCCGCCACTTTGCCATCGCCGCCGCGTTTCAGCGAGGCGGCATGCTCGTCGCCTGTCAGCGCCACGCCCAGGGACACGTCGCCGACACCTTTCAGCGCGCTGTTCTTGCCAGCCGCATCGGTTGTGTCCCCCATGTGCCACGCGGCAACCGCGTCGGTGAATGGGGTGGGGGAGAGCGCTGCGCATGCAGCCCCCTGGAAAAGCAACAGCGCAACGGACAAAGAAAGCATGCAAATCGATGCCGTAACCTTCATGGTAAACCTCGTTGGTGAAATCCACATTTCCAACTTCGTCATTGCGGGCGAAGCAAAGCAATCTCCTGTAACCATGACCGGAGTTCCGGCCTTGGCGTGCAGGAGATTGCTTCGCTACGCTCGCAATGACGGCCTATGCTTCGCCCCTAACGGCGGCCTATGCCCTACCTGCCATGACCAGCTCGTCATGCCGTGCCGAACATCTCGCGATCAAGCGAGCGGTACTGCACGGCCTCGGAGACATGGTTTTCAGCGATCGTGTCCGCACCCTCCAGGTCGGCCAGCGTGCGTGAAACGCGCAGCACCTTGTCGTAGGCGCGGGCGCTGAGCGCCAACTGGCGCAGCGCCATTTCCATGACCGATTTCGCGCCGTCGGTCAATACGCAGTGTTTGCGGATGGCCTTGGTGTCCAAGTGCGCGTTGCAGGTGTGCTTGCCGCCGAGCCGCACGCGCTGCCGGTCCCGCGCGGCCTGCACCTGCGCGCGCACCTCCGCGCTGGTCGGCCCGGAGGGCCGGTCGTCGGTCATTTCCTCGAAGGACAGCGCGGGCACGTCCACATGGAGGTCGATGCGGTCCAGCAGCGGCCCGGAAATGCGGCCCATGTAGCGCTGCACCTCTCCCGTCGAGCAGCGGCAGACCTTGCGCGGGTCCGTGCGGCAGCCGCAGGGGCAGGGGTTCATCGCCACCACGAGCATGAAGCGGCTCGGATAGGTGACCGAATAGCTCGCGCGGCGGATGTGCACCAGCCCCTCCTCCAGCGGTTGGCGCAGCACTTCCAGCGCCGCCCGGTTGAACTCGGGCAGTTCGTCGAGGAACAGCACACCGTTGTGTGCCAGGCTCACCTCGCCCGGATAGGCCATCGTCCCGGCGCCGCCGCCCGCAATGGACACCGTCGTGGACGTGTGGTGCGGACAGCGAAACGGCCGCCGGACAATGAGCGCGTCGCGTCGGCCCATCATGGGTGTGATGCTGTAGATGCGCGTGGTCTCCAGCGACTCCTCGAAGGCCATTTCCGGCAGGATGCCCGGCAACCGCGACGCCAGCATGGTCTTGCCCGTCCCCGGCGGGCCGATCATCAGGAGGTTGTGCCCGCCCGCGGCGGCCACCGTCAGCGCGCGCTTCACATGCGCCTGACCCTTCACGTCGCTGAGGTCGGGTGCGCTGTGCTTCGCCGCGGCAAAGGCCGCTTCGACATCCGTCCTGCGCGGCATGAGGTCAAGCTGGCCCGAGAGAAAGGCGTGCGCGTCGTTGAGCCTGGCAACGGGAATGATTTCAATGCTGTCCACCACGCCCGCCTCATCGGCGTTTTCCGCGGGCAGCACAATGCCGCGCAGGCCGAGGTCGCGCGCGGCGATGGCCATGGACAGCGCCCCCGGCACGGAGCGCACCGACCCATCCAGCGCCAGTTCGCCGACCAGGGCGTATTCCTCCAGTCGGATTCCGTTGAGCTGCCCGCTCGCGGCCAGCATGCCCGCGGCGATGGGAAGGTCCAGGGCGCTGCCCTGCTTGCGCATGTCGGCCGGGGCAAGATTGACGACCACAACACCGCGAGGCACGCGGAAACCCGAATTGCGCAGGGCGGAGGACACGCGGTCCTCGCTCTCCTTCACGGCCGTGTCGGGCAGGCCCACCAGCCTTACTTTGTTCTCGCCGGGCCGGATGTCCACCTCCACCGCAAGCGGATAGGCGTCTATTCCAAGCACCGCGCACGACTGCACCCGCGCAAGCATGACTATAAGGTTCCCCGCCGGGATGTTGCGTTTGTGCGGCCTCCGGACCGCACAACGTCATTTTGGGGAAAGGGCCGGGGATGATTCAAGCGCGCGTGCCGCCGACTGCGTGTTTGAAGCACAAACACGGCTTCTGGTCAAATGCCAATCATCGTCCCCACCGTGTGGTGAAACTCATGTTCTCGACACGCCAAGCGCCTGGGTGCCCGGTCCCTGCCGGCACAATTCAGACCGCGGCCCGTCTCGAAGCTTGGCAGCAGGAAAGGAAAACGGCCATGATCCATCCCACCGGCCCGGATGCGAAGGGACCCGTCCTCTCGCGAAGGGGCATGCTCGCAGCCATATCGTCCGTTCCATTGGTTCATGCATTTCCGGGGGCAGTGCCTTCGAACGCGGAAACCGGACCTCCGGTGTCGGACAAGGTGCTGATGGGCATGGGAATTGACGAAGTGAGCGCCGAAGGCGGCGTGTTTCGCATCGTCACGCCCGGAAGCGCGGTTGCCCTGGGTGTGGACAACGTGCTGCGCATACACCAGCGCATCGGCGCGGATCGTGAGCTTCTCCGCCTGCCGCTGGACGGCCATTTCGCTCCATGGCGCATCGCAGAAAAGAACCCGTTCCGCTGCGCGCTCGAAGGCAACGGCCTGCGGATCACCGTTCAGGGGGATTCGGTCATCATCTTCGAAGCGCAGCAGAACATGAAGCTTTCGTTCCAGGGCCTTTTCGACCCGGCATACCGCAGGGAACTCCGGGGCAACCGGCTGCTGCTCGACGAACTCGGCGGATGCGGGTTCTTCAGCATCCCGCCGCGGCCGACAGCGGTCCTCGACAAGGAGCAGCCCTGGACTTTCCGCTGTCATTTGGCGCGATGGGATGAACTGTGGGTGTCGCTCTGTCCGCCCCGCGCCGAAGATCCAAAGCGAATGAGTCAATCCATTTCGCATGACATCCTGTATTATCTCCTCAAGGACAAAGAGATCACGGAACGCTACGCGTCCCGGGCGTCTCTCGAGGAGATTGCGAAGAACTGCCAGGTCCTCGCGCTGCATGAGGAAATCTGGAAGGACGCGCCGGCATGGGTCGAAGACCCTCCAGGTGGCGGGTACGCCCACCCGAAGCCATGGGAAACAGATCGTCATGAACCGATCGACCCGGACGCCTTCAAGCGGATGCTGGACGACGCGCATCAACTTGGCCTTCAGGTGGTCGTGTACTGCAGCCCCTATTACTCAAGCGCGCCCGACTTGTTCGCGGAGTTTGAACGGGTGCTGAACGAGCATCACCTGGACGGGTTGTATTTCGACGGGTGGTGCCCGCAGAACGACGATTTCCGGAACGGCTACCAGTTCATGCGGCAGGCGCGGGCCTTGCTGGGGGACAAGATTCTCTACCTGCATTCGAGCACTGACCCGTTTGGCAGCGTGGACGTGTACCTCCCGTTTGCCTTTACGTACGCCGACTTCTGCCTGCGGGGCGAATCAGGGCGCGGCGAGTCCGATATTGACCCCTTCCTGCGGTACACGATCAGCGGTCACCAGATCAGCAACAGCGTGGGCATGTGGTGCTACTACGGGTCCACCGGGGCGTCGGGTTACCAGTTCGTTGTTCCGACCTCGACGCATATTGAGGCCGCGCTCCAAAACGACGTGCGGCTGTGGCGGCAGAGCCGCATGTGGAGCAGATTCCCCGACGAGCTTGCCCGGTTCGACCGTGAGTACTACGGGGCGCTCAAGAAACCATGAGAGGCTGGGGTTCACAACAGTTGCGCGCCTTATGACGCAGGCACCGCGAGTTCGGCCCTCAGATCCGAATTGTCCCCTGTGCCTAAATGGCCCCGCGGCAGGTCTCTGATCCGCATTTGCAGACGAAGTGGTGGGAGATCGCGCTCTCTGTAACAAGATAGTCGATGGTGATCTCCTCGCCAGGCATGATTGTATTCTTCGCGATGAGCCACCGCCCACGAAAAGCCGAGTTTGCCGAACATGAATGATTCAGAAACTTCAGGTCTCCCGTGGGTTCAATCTTCAGGCCACCCAGCGTCAGAGAATGACGGGTATCCCTTTTCGCGGGGTTGCCGCTGAAAAAGCCCAGTATTTGACCCGGTTTGTGCATTCTCCGGGCGTACACGCCCCATCCCTTTTCCGTATCCTTGACCAAATGCATTCCGCGCGCTTGTTCGTCTTTCTGTCCGTCTGCGCTTGTCTCCTTGGACATGCTGTTCTGTGCCTTCATCGGTCCATGCGCGGACGCACTCCAGTCCAACGTTTCCATGTGTACGGGCATGAGTATTGGCGCCAACAATGTGCCAATGCCAATTCGTTTGGCTGAAAGTCCGCTCTTTATGGTGAGGGCGCCGCGAGTTCCGTTTTCAGTTCTTCGGCCTTGCGTTTCAGCGGCCTGTACATGTATTCGGCCAGCGTGGCGACTGTCCCGCGGTCGGATTGATTCTTTGCCACTTTCGCGAGCGTGTCTATGGCGTTGAACGCGGTTGCCTGCGCTTCTGCGGCGAGTTTGGCGGCTTCGGCCAGTTTTGCCGCGAAGAGCGCCGTGTCGTTGTTCTGTTTCGCTTCTCTCGCGGCCTTTTCGGCGGTGGCCGCGCTTGCGACCGTCTCCAGTGTGTCAAAAAACGCCACACCGAATTCGAGCCGGCCGGTCCAATAGCGAATGTAGTCCGCGCCCGCTTCGCCCTTAGGCGAGGTCACCTTCTGCACCGCGGCGAGTGCGCGCCGGTAACCTTCGCGGTCGGCGGCAAACTCCTTCGGGAAGCCGTCCGGGGTCCAGCGTCCCATCATGATCGAAGGAACGGGGAAGCCCACGCCGAGTCCGTGGTCTTCAATGGCGGCGGTCACGGTCTCGATTTCCTGAAACGCCTCAAGCATGGGCCCGACGGCCGCTTCGCCGCAGACATCGTGAATCAGGTCGCGCGAGGTCGTATCCGGTGTGGTGTCGGCATCCCATGCGGCCTTCGCAAGATAGGCCACGGACGGATCGAGGTCGCTGATCATCCACTGGCGGGTGCAGAAGCCGGCCAGGCCGTGCGCGCGCATGAGGCCGACCAGTTTGTGCAGTGACCCCGTCGTGAGCTGGGGGGGCACGCCCACACCGTCGTCCTGGAGCGTCACGGCGAGGATGGTGGGGAGTTCCTTCGCCGGGATCTTGTCGAAGGCGGAGGGGCGCCGCAGTACGCGCGTCGGCGTGTAGTCGAGCACGACCAGCAGTTCGGCGTCTTTGGGCAGCACGCGGGGCAGGATGGGGAAAAGCTCCTCGGCCACCTCGTAATACACCAGCTTCGCATCGGGCTTGCGGCTGGCAGGCAGGATCGCGGGGTCGGTGCGCAGGTGGTCCGCAAAGCACAATCCGGCCAAATCGCCCTTGACCTGCATCACGGCCCGTTCCGCGCCGCCGGTGTTGGCAGTGCGCCGGCCCGCCTCGGCGAGCACGGCCTCAAGCGAGGTCACCTCACTGATGTGATAGCGCGCGTCGAGTTCCTGCCAAGCAGACTCGTACAGGTCGATCCAGCTTGGCCATTCCGTTCCAACGGGGAACCCATACGAGTCTATATCAGGGTATGTGTCCACCAGCATCCTGAGTATCGTACCCGCCACGTCAATCAAGACGGGGTTATCCGGGCGCACAGTCGGGCCGGGGCTCACTGTCAACTGGCCCAACTGCTGCACCGGCTGCGTCTCGGGCAGCACGGCCGCGAGTTCCTTCGGGAAATCCGTGATGGACCCGACCATGCTCGAGCCGATCCCCCGGCTGTGGGCGTAGCCAACCAATTCATGACAGTGTTTCACGGCCGCCGTGATGAGCGCGTCAGCGCCGGCTTCGGGCAGCGGCATGTCTGGATTCCAGAACTCGGGCTCCTTTCCGAACAGCGCGCGGCCGGGCATGTCTTCAGTGATCGGGAAGCGCGCCCCGTACCAAAGCGTGGGCGACGAATTCGTGACACCGCGCACCGTCATGCGCAGGAAGGGCTGCGAAGGTCCGCTGTTCACGCGTATCCGGTTGAACTTGAGCTTTGCAAGCTGGTCTATGAACGGCCGGTAGTCCGCCATGCCCCAGCCTTCCATGCCCATGGCGAAGTCGCCCATGGCCTTCCACATGCGGACGCGGAACGTCGGCTCGAAGACCTTGTCGATTTGCGGCAGGAAGAACGCGCGTCCCGTCTCGGGGAAGACATCGCCGCTCAACAGGTAACGGACACCATACCGCTCCAGCAGTTCATAGACGCCCCACATCGTCGCCACCGGGCTGCCCCCGGCGATGATCAGCGCAGGCTTGTCTTTCCAGCGTGTGTTCCTGAGGAGGAAGCCCTGGTCGCTGAGCGGGGGCACGGAGGCGCAAAGCACTTCGGCACCAGGACAACCCTTCGGCAGCCCGACGAAGAACAGGCCATCGTCGCTTTCCTCCGGAGCGGAGACCATGCGGGGAGTGACGGAGAACAGTCGTTCCAGATACCGCTGGAGTTCGCCGGCTGCAAACGTTTCCAATGGATCCGCCTGCGGCGTCACAACGATGTCGACTTTCGCCTCCGCCGCGCAAGGCGCGCCACTGGCAAGAACCAGAATCGCAATTGCCCCAAGAATAATGGTCGGTGAATGCCGCATATACACTCCCTTGTCCGTTGAAGAAAAGGGGGCGGACGCGTTCCCGCTCCGCTTTGCCTGTGTCAGCCCCTTTCTTTTTGTGCGCCTACACTTCCGCCTTGGCGACGCACTCAACCATCTTGCGCAGGCCCGTGACGGCCACCTCGTAGGGGTCCATGGCCCAGTATTCGCGCTTGAAGATTTCCAGCGAGAGCGTCCGCTTGTAGCCGATGGCCTTCAGATCGCGCAGCGCCTGCCCCAGCGGCAGCACGCCGTCACCGGGGTAGACCCGGTGCTCGTCGCCCTGCTGTTCGCGGGGCACCTCGTCCTTCACGTCATTCCAGTGGAAGTCCGCGATGAAATCGCCCTGAATGTGCTTGAGGCCGTTGAAGCCCGAGCCGCCGCGGAACATGTGGAAGGTGTCCGCGATGAGGCACGCCTCGCGGTCATCCGTGTCCATCGCCACGCCGGACGCCTGGCCGAGCCGGTTCACGCTTTTCATGAACCCGACAAACTCGAAGGCCACCTTGATGTTGTAGTCTTCGCGGCCGATGCGCATCAGTTCCCAGTAGCGCGCCGACGCGGTCTTGAGATCGAAGTCGGGCCGGTCGGGCGCGGGGATGGCCGCCACACAGCGCGAGCCGACCTCCGCGGCGCGCCGCATGCGCTCGCGCGTCGCCTCCAGCGACTTCTGAAACTCCGCCTCGTCCATCGGCATGCATTCCCACAGCCCGATGATGTTGGGCACAAACATGCCGCGATCAACGATCTCTTTGCCCAAATCCTTCAGGCTGCCCCCGCCCTTCTCATGCTCTTCCAGGTCGGTAATCCACAGTTCAATGGCGTCCCAGCCCGCCTTGGCGGTCGCATCCACCTTGGTTTTCACGTCCGCCGGGCGGATGGTGCTGACGTTCATGCAGATTGGCCAGGGGCTGACGCCCTTCTGGAAACGGGGCGGCGCGTCCTGCGCGGTTGCGGACGGCGCGGCAAGCGCGAGTCCGGCGGCGCCGGCGGTGCCGGTGAGAAAGGCGCGGCGGCTGAGATCGGTCTTCATGAGTCTGTAAAACCTCCGGTGTGGTTGCGGTGCGCAACGTGTGCGCCCGCCGCACATTGTACCCGCGCCGGGGGCCCCCCTCAAGCGCAAAAACAGTCAGCCCGTGCCTCACCCGGCGCGTCCGCCATGCAGGCGGCCCGCCAAAGTGCAGGCACGGGCTTCAATTGCTGAAGAGCAAGTCGTCCGACGCCGCCGCCCGGGCAACCCGCGCGGCGG
>CAIXUF010000010.1 GCA_903922535.1 Candidatus Hydrogenedentota bacterium | reverse complement strand
GGAAGAGCGCGCTAGCGTCTTGGAGTGCGGCTGTCCTCTGCCGCTTTGGCTCCACAGTGTATAGTAATATAGTAAATCTGACATGCTATACTTGCCGGCACCGTCCGGTCGGCTGCTCGGCATCGAGTCAGCCAGAGCCGGGATTCCACGCGGAATAAAAAGGGGCGGAGGCCATCGGCCTCCGCCCCGGATCGCCCCCCCCGGCGCGTCACGGTGTTGGCACCGTGCGATAGAACCGCTTCGGCTGCTCCGGCGAAGCGTAGTCAATGATCACCATTGGGTTCGTCACGATGGTCACGCTTTGGAGCGGTTCCCACGCCACCGGCGCAGCGAGGTTCGTGGTGTACTGCACCACGCAGTTGCTCCCCGCCGGCCCATACACGTTCACGCCGGCATACATCTTCAGCGCGTCCAGCCAAAGACCGGCGGTAGCGCTCCAGTTCGTGCCGGCGACGTTCCAGACCTGCACCTGGTAACTTCCCAGCCAAGTGGCGGTCGTGGCGGGAATGGAGAAGCTTGCGCCGTTAGCCCCGCTGATCTCGTTGCCGTTCAGATACCATTGATAGTATAGTGGGGTTGAACCCGCCGCCGTAACGGTGAACGTCGCCGGGGCGCCGACGCCCACGACTTGTGTGGCGGGTTGCCCAGTCAAACTCGGTGGTGTGGGCAACGAGAGGCTCGCACTGCTGCTGGTGGCGGTGCCAGCAAGGTTGGTGACCACGCAGCGGTAGCCAGCCACGTCTGACGCCTGGATGCTGGTGATCGTCAAATCGGGCGTGGTGGCGCCGCTAATTCGCCCTCCATTGGCAAGGTTCACTACGCCCTTTTGCCACTGATAACTCAGCGGCGCGCTGCCGGTCGCGGTGACGTGGAATACGGCCGTGGCGCCCGCAGGTAGGAACAAGTTGGTGGGCTGGCTCGTGATGGTCGGTGGGATCAGCACCGTAAGCGTGGCCCACCGGCTGGTGACGGAGCCGTAGTCGTTGGATACAATCACGTTGTAGTTTGCGGCCGCGTCACCCGGCTGGACGGGATTCAAGGTGAGAAAGGCGTTGGTTTGGCCGGGGAAGTTGCTCGTGTCTTTGCGCCATTGATACGTCAGGGGCAACGGGCTGGCGGCGACGGTGAAAGTGGCGCTGCCGCCGACTGCGGCGAGTTGGTCCGCGGGGGTGTTCGTATCGACGATGGGCGGCTTGGCCAAGGGGTCCGTTAGCAGATACGGTTTCAAAATGACTTGGCCAACGCTGGCGTCATCCTGGCTGTCGTAGATCTTCGTCAGGTTACGGACGTTGTTGCTCAGTTCGGTCGTCGTCGGTTCGCCCCAGTAGTTGTTGGTTGCGATGACAGCTGCAGTGCCAGCATTGTAAAGCTCGTACTGCGTATTTAATGTGACGGTGTTGCTGAGGATACCCGTGATATTGCCACTGTTGACGTCGCCAACTGGCTCCAACCCTATCTGGTTGCCTTGAATGCGATTTCTGACTATTCCGCCGCTGCCAGGTCGGCCAAACCATACGCCCGCGCCCGTGTTGCTCAAGACCGCACAATCCTGGAGTGTCAGTTGAGAACCTCCGTATACTCCCATGGCACCGTTATTAGCAATCACCGAAGATAGAACGAATGAAGGGAATATACTCTGACTTAAATCTAACCCGTAACCTAAGTTATGGGTAACTACGCAGTTGCTGACTATAACAAAATTGATGGCGACACCAATACCGCGCAAACCGGAGCTAAAGTTTGACACAATCGTGCTATTAAAAGCGGCTGTGGAGCCGTAGTTACACACCATTCCAAACCCCTTATTCTGTATGATCGTGCAGAAATCTACTTTGATCTGTTCAGTACCATTCCCGTAGATTCCATTTCCTCCGTTTCTGGCACTAAGGCAATAACTGGCATCCAACAGCGACGCTTCTATCCCACTCCCCGCGTTGTTGGTCGAGACGCAGTGAGACAAAACGCCCCCGTGATTAAGGAGTATACCTTCGTCTCCATTGACGTATGCAATGCAGTTCGTCAGTATGCTGCCCGTGCTGCCTGACTCGCCGTCCAGGGCTGCATCAAGCCCGTTAGCGTAGGGCGACTTAGAGGGGCTACGGACGATTTATCGGGACATTTGCTTTTGACTTCTATTTCATGGGCGGATGCCGAAACCGCTACGACTGCCGAATATCGACGAACAGAGCCTCCT
>CAIXUF010000009.1 GCA_903922535.1 Candidatus Hydrogenedentota bacterium | reverse complement strand
GATGCCGATGTCGGCCTTGTGCTTCTTTACCTGACGGAAGAGTTCGGTCAGGTTCTCTTTTTTGGTCGGGTCCGCGTGGTGGTTGGGAAACGCGCCGTCCACGTCGCAGTAGAGCGGGATGACCTCGCAGCCCAGCGCACGATAGATGGGCACCGCAACCACACCGCCCACGCCGTTGGCCGCGTCCACCACAATCTTGAGCGGGCGCTTGAGCTTGATGATGCTCTTTACCTTGGCCGCGTACTTGGGAACGATGTCCATGCGCGTGATGGTCACGGGGCCTTTCGCCCTGGGGAACACGCCCTTCGCGGCGATACGGCCGAGCTTTTGAATCTCCTCGCCGTAGATCGTCGTCTTGCCCACGCCGACCTTCATCCCGTTGTATTCCTTGGGATTGTGGCTGGCGGTGAGCATCAGGCCGCCATCGACCTTGAGCGTCTGCATCGCATAGTAGAGCACCGGCGTGGGCACCTCGCCGATGTCGATGACGTTCATGCCGCAGGAGGTGACGCCGTCAATGAGGGCGTTGACGAACGCCTTGCCCGAGAGCCGGCCATCGCGGCCGATGACCACCGTGTTGACTTTGCGTTTTCCGCGCATGTAGGCGACATAGGCCCTGCCCAGCAGTTCCATGATGGACTCGTCTAGGTCGCGGTCCACAATACCGCGGATGTCGTATTCACGGAAGATCTCGGGATTAAGCTGCATGTTCTGTTCTCCTTCGTTTGGGACGCCCCAGCGCGGCGGCCCGCGGACGGGAGTATACCGTCCGAATGGGGGTTGTGAAAAGGTCGATGTTTCTAACCAATGGGGGCGTGATGCTATTCCGGCCGGAGGGACGCGTCCCGTCGAATTCTGTAACGGGTGCAGGGTTGTTGCGGAGATCCCCTTGTTTCGCGCCCTTCAGGGCGGCCTCTATTTCTCGCGGCCCATTCCCGGGGCGTTGCCCCGGGCTTTCATGTTGCGGCCTTCAGGCTTCCGGCCAAACCGGCGGTGGCCTCTGTTTCGCGCAATCATTTTCCGCGGGCGTTGCCCTGGGCTTTCATGTCATGGCCTTTCAGGTTTCCGGACACGCCCGTGTGACGGCCTTTGTCTGGGATTGCCATGGCGTTCTTCCACTGGGTTCTTTCAGGCCGTTCCCTTTTCGATGATCAGCATCGTGGCAATGTCCAACCGGGGGACCTGCACGGTGACACACTTGCCGTCGTTGTCGTCTTCGGCCGTGTACTCAACCGGGCCGGAGACTACGCCCTCATCCGCAGTGGACGCGCGCACGGCCTTGATCTCCCTGAACGGCACACGCACCGTCACGGCAAGGTTTTCCGCGGGCGTGACGCGTTCCTCGAACGAGGAGAGGCGCTCGATGTGGAGGTTGTGGAGAAACAACACCGTCGCTGTGCCGGAATCGCGCACGACGCCGCGCACGGTGACCGGCGCATTCAAACGCAGCGAAGGGTGGGGGAGTGCCTTGTGCAGCACGTCCTGCCAGTGCTTGTCGTCCGCGGCCACAAGCGTGCCGCCACCGGCCTTGAACTTCTTTGCCGCATCCTGTTCGGCGCTGTTCAAGACCCGGGCGCTTTCCACCAAGGCCACGCGCGACTGCGCGAGTTTCGCGCCGAAGGCTTCCTCGTCGGCCACCTCGTATTGCACGTTGGCGGCGGTGAGTTCGGCGGCCAGTTCGGACACGGCGCATTTCTTCTCCGTGACCCAGCGCCGGAAAGGCAGGAAGAGCAGCACGTCCCGACGCGGCTGGCTGGCGTTGAGGAAGTCCGTGTGGGAGCGAAGCCAGTCAGTGCAGGGGCGCACCGCGGCGATCATGCGCGGCCGCTGTTCCTCCGGCCAGGTGGGCCAGAGCATGTATACGGCCTGGTGCGCCGCGGCCTCGGCCATCGCCAGGCGCACGAGGCTGGGCGGGGTGTGGTAGTCGTTGTCCGACACGGTCACGGCGACCAGCGGCTTGCCGTGGATGATCGCGTGGAGTTGCGCGTAGGTGGGGCCGCATTCGGCCGTCTTGCCGTCACTCATCCAGCGCGGCTGCGAGCCCATGTCCTCAATCGCCACGAAATCCTCGGTCTTGCTCATCTCGAAAATGTTGTATCCGTAGATGTGGCACTGGGAGAACAGCACATTGGACTGGTTAAGGCTGTTGTTCACCGTGATGACCGCCTCGGGATTGATTGTCCGTGCATGGGCCCGCATTTCCGCGATGAACTCGAGGCCGGTGATGCAGCGGAAGCGCTTGAAATCATCAGCGCGCTCCATTGCGAGTCTGCGCAGCGCCTCCACGGCATGGTCGGGCACGGCGGTGCCCTCCGCGCCGAGAAACGCGGCGAACTTCTCCATGCAGTGGGGACAATAGCAGCCCTTCTCGTGGACCGTCGGATTGTCGAAGAAGATGCCGTCGTGACCGGTCTCGATCTGCATGCGCACCATGAATTTCTCATAGGCGCGCCAGTCGGGGTTGTTCATGCAGGCCGGGCGGTAGTCGCCGCCATACCAGGAGGGCAGCGTCTTCCCGTCGCGGTCCTGCTGGAGCCAGGTGTCCGGAGTGGTGTGGAATTCCGCCCTCATCTCGGGGGTCCAGTTCGCCGCAAATGTGTCGAGTCCGACAATGGACGTGGCGCAGAGATAGCCGAGCACCGTGGGCACACCGGCCTGCTTGGCCTTCGCGGTGTAGTCACTGCAGGCCTTGAGTCGCGCCGCCCAGGTTTCCGGCGCGGGGATGCCCGAATAGCCGTCCCCGCCCAGCCCCGAGGCGTAGAGGACCGTCACGCCGCAGGCCGCCGCCGCCTCCGCCTGCTGCGAGAACCCGCCCAAATGGTCAAACGCATGCAGCGAGGCACCGACACGCAGATCCGGCGCGGCGTGTGCCGCAACGGCCAGCAGGCCGATGATGCATTCCAGTATTGTCCAACGCGTGTGACGGTTCATGGCAGCGCTCCTGTCTTAGGTGCAAGCATGATACCGATTTGCGGCGACAGGCAAAAGAAAGGGGAGCAATAGAATGCGCGGCAAGCCCCCTGTCATCCTGAACGAAGTGAAACGCAGGGAGGGATCTTGTCTTCGCTGAGACGCCGGCATGCAGACAGGATTTGTCAATCCATTCGGGATGGCAAAAGGAATCGCCTCAGAGCGTTTCTCTGGCCCCGAGCCGCTTGATGATCGCGTGTGCGAAACCGGCGGTTTGCGCGATGGCGTGTTCGTCCACTTCGGAGATGCTGTCGGAAACCCAGTTCCAGTGGCGGGGAATGCCGTTGGGATCGAGGCCCATCAGGCTGATGGCGCCGTAGCCGCGGGCAAGGGGGATGTGTGCGGCCGAATCGATCCGGCGCAGACTTGCCGCGGCGAAGCCGTGTTCCGGCGCTTCGGCCTTGGCGGCCTCGACGAGATCGGTCCCGCAGGGTGCCGCGATCAGTTCCCCTTCGGAGGTCGTGTAGGACAGTCGGCCCGCGCCGACGGACTCAATGTTGATGAACCGGACGAATTGGCGACCGTCCTTGATGCCGGACACCAGTTCGCGCATGCCCGCCATCCAGCGTTCATGGGCGCCCGTGGCGGCCAGCCACACGTCTAGGTGCTCGGGCGGGTCCTCGAACACCTTCTCGGCCACCTGGAGCAGTGCCGCAACGCCGGAGGCGTTGGTGATGGCCCCGCGCACCTCGGTGTTGTGGCCGGCCCCGTAGAAATGGGCCGCGGCGGCGGAGAGCAGCACGGCCACCGCCGCCCAGCGCAATCCGTCAAGGGCGGGAATGACGCCGCCCATCAATGACGCCAGGCCGTCGGCGGCGCAGGTGGCGACGACAAAGAGCATGCACAGGACGATGACGATCTGGACGGCACGCATGCGCGGGGCGACGTCGGGACTGGTGAGCGGGCTGGCGGTGCCGCTGTCGTAGTGGGCGGTGACGACCAGCAGTCCCGCGGGCCGTTCGGCGTAATGCCGGGCCACCACGTTGGCCGACTCGAAATGGGGGAGGAGCCGCGAGAACACGGGATAGCCCATGTATTCGGCCGCGTAGGACAGGAAGACCATCGCGCCGTAGAGAGTCGCCGCAAAGGGCCACCAGACGGCGAGCAGCGCAACGACGAGGAATTCGGCCATGTAGGACGCCACAACGATGTTGTGGTCATCGACGGCCGCAAAGGATTCAATCTCCACCGAGCTGAAGCGCTCCTGGAGGCGGCCCTCAATGTAGCGCGCCGCCTCAAGCTCCTCCTCGCTCTGCGCGCAGCGGTGGGAAAGCCTGCCCGCAAGGAAAAGAATGTCCCGCCGTATCTGGTCCATGCCGGCCATTTCAATCCGCCGGACGCCTGGCGGCAAGAACAAACCCGGCACGGCTGCGCAACGCCGGGTTCAATTCACCATCCGATTCGGTCCCAATCCGGACTGCTGCATCGCATCCACTTCGCTCTTGATCTGATTTGTGTTGACCCACTCCGCTCCGTGCTCTTTCCAGAAGTCCATGGCGTTCTTGGCTGCGTCCGTTGGGGCGCGCAGGTCGACGATGGTCGGGGAGACAAAGACCAGCAGGCTGCGCGTTTGCGCGTCTGATTTGCGGTAACGGAACGGAATGCCCAGGAGCGGAATTTTGCCGAGGATGGGCACACGCTGCTCCGCACCGGTCACCGTCCGGCTGGTCAATCCGCCAATCACCAGGGTCGTGCCGTCGGGCACCATGACCACGCCCGTTTGTGAGCGGGTGGAGAATGTGGGCATGTCCACACCGTTGAGATTGGTGATTTGGTTCACATCGGACACCTGCAATTCAGTCAGCGTGAGCTGGACCATGTTGTTGGGCAGAATGGCGGGCGTCATGTTCATGTTGACACCCACATCCTTCCAGGCGACCTGCAACTGCGCGGGATAGGGTGGTGTCACCTTGGCATCCTGGAATGGAACCGAGCCGCCGGCCTTGATGATGGCCGGAAGCCCGTTGGCCACCAGCAGTTCCGGCTTGGAGATCAGGTCCGTGTCGGAACGGCGCTCAATGGCCGCAAGGGTGCCGTTGATGGTGCCGTCACTGGTGTCCAGAATGGTGAAGTTGATCCCAGCGCCCGCATAGTCCTGCAACCCGTTGGCGAGGTTGTTGTCCAAGTCCGGACGCAGCGGCGAACCGAACAGGGCCTTGTCCGGATAGGGCAGTGTCACGGTGCCAAAGCGGTTGTTGGGGATGAGCGTCGAGTTCACCTGCTGCACGGAGCCGTTGGTTTGCTTGCCGCGCACGAAGCGCACGTACTTCAGATTGGCGCCGATCTCACGAATGCCGCGCTCGCCGGTCTCGCTAATCCACACTTTCACCTGCACTTGACGGATGTCCGTCAGGGGGGGCGGAGGTGTGGCGGGTGCCGCGGCAGCGGGTGCTGCGGGTGCGGGTGCTGCGGGTGCGGGTGCTGCGGGTGCGGGTGCTGCGGGTGCGGGTGCTGCGGGTGCGGGGGCCGGGGCCGGGGCCGGGGCTGCGGCAGGTGCTGGCGCAGGTGCTGGCGCAGGCGCTTGGGCAACGGACGGCAGCGGCAGGAAAGCCACAGTGCCGGCCAAGAACAATGCGGTCAAGAATTTGGAGGCGTTCATTTGGACTTGCCTCCGATGCCGGAGATGGCGTTGCCGGGGCGGACTCCGATACTTCCTGCCAGACCCGTGGCCACACCGCCCTTGTCCCCCAGCACGCCACTGATAACGTCTGCGGGCGTTTTGGATTTCGGAGGCTCTTCAGGCGCCTTTTCCCCCTCCTTCTTTTCGGCCGACGGCTGGTCCTCGGCGAAGCCCAATTCATCGGCCACGGTGAAGGACTTCCGCCAGAGATCCACCTTGATCATAAACACCAGCTCGCGCCGGTCCTGGATCTTGTCGTTGTTGCCCACGCTGGCGGAGAGGGGGATCTGGGGATTTGCGGCAAAGGGGAGCACCCGGCTGACCAGGTTGTTCAACACGCCCTCTGTCTGCGGGAACCAGGGCATTGTGGAAAGAGTCCCGACCTTGTTGTTGCGGTAAAGGCCGCCCATCAGCAGAACCTGCCCGTTGCGCACCCACACGGTGGTGTCCACGCTGCGCGAAATGAATTGGGGCACCGTGATGGCCGTGGTTGTCTGGTTCAAGACGCCGCCACTCCCCGTGCCCATGCCAAGAGCGATTGCAATGCGCTGCCCTTCCTCGTTTATCTCCGCCGTCAGTTTCAGCTTGATGTACACGTCGTCGGTGGTCGTCGGATTGCCGTCGTCGTCCACCACTTCCAGGGCGCTGACGGTCATGGCCACGCCGGTCGGTTTGAACGCGGTGGTCTGCACCGCCGAGGCCCCGATGACAATGGTGTTCGTGTAGGGCACGTCCTGCGATGTCTTGATCACGGTTGGCACCGGCGCGGCGACGGGCACCAGCACTTTGGGCTGGGACAGGATAAATGCTTTCCCCTGGTTCACCAGCGCCTGAAGCACCAGCTCCACGTCGGCCCAGTTGTTGGTGAGGTTGTTCAGGAAGACACTCAGTCCCGTGGTGTTCGTGCTGGGAAACGTGAGCGCCACGGAGTCGACAGCGCTTTCCTGGCCCGCAACCACATGCCCGTACGGGCGCGGTTCAAGCCGGTTCTTGAAATAGGCGCTGAGTCCCGTTTGCAGATCATTTGTCGCCTGGAACTCGATGATTTTTACGGCGACATTGACCTGTTTGGGCTCTTGCGCGCGCGCGGCAAAGACCATGGTGAACAGTACCGCCACGCCGAGCGCCGGAATTGTTGTTCTCTTTGCTTTCATCGTTCCTTTCAATCATTCCGCATCAACGGCGAAAGGTTCCAACGCATTCATGGCGCGTCACATTGAAGATGTTGTCAAACTTTGAGAACTGCACGCTGAATGCGCGGACTTCGCCGGGCTGAAGGGTTCCCAGGGACACCGTCTGGGTGTCAAAGACCATCTGGCCCATGCCGTAAATGGTCACTGTGATGCGCGCATCCTCCAGCGGACGCTCGCTTTGGTTCACCGCCTGGCCGGCGACATTGTAGTACCTTTCACGGGCGGTGGCGTTCCAGTCCTCAAAACGTCCACTGCGGAATGAGGACACGTTGAATATCTGCAACGGTTCCTTCTCATGGAAGCGGCGTTCCGTTTCCTGCGGGCTGAGCACGGTCAGTGTGCCGTCCTTTTCCAAAGCCACGCGCGTGCGCACCACCGTGTCATTCATCAAATTGGGCCATTTTGCCAGCAATTCCTGGTAAACCTTGCCCGCTTCGGCGTAGCGCCCCGCGTCCCAGTACAGATTCGCCAATTCCATCTTGATTGCGGCGTCATCCGGGTTCGTGGCCGCACGGGCCAGGGCGTCGCGAATCTTCACGTCCACCTCGGTGGGCGTTGCCGGGGCGTTTTCGGTCATCCGCTGGATGTAGCTTTTGGCCGACTCCGCGTTCTCACCCTGGGGGGCCAGTTCGGCATATTCCCGGAAATACTGAAGCGCCTGATCGTAACCGCCAATATTGAAATAGGAAAGACCAAGGTAATATCGCGCCTCAATGGCCGCGGGATCGCTGGGAAACTCCATGGTCAACTGCTGCAGACGCGGAATGACCAGTGAATACTCGCCGCCCTTGACCATGCGCCTGGCTTCGACAAGCTGCTTGGAGGCCGCAAAACTGTCCGTTGCACGGGTTTCTGACACCGGACCCCGGCCCATGCCGGAGGAGTAGGCGCCGACACCCAGCGTATTGCCCGCGCATCCGGCCACCATAAGGACGGACACCAAACAGAGTCCCACAGCCGCAAATGCCCGAATGTTCAAGACACGCTCCGTTTTCTGCGCAACTTTCCGCAGACGCCCAAGTTAGGTTGTCTTTCCTTTTTGAAGCCGCTCCAGCACGGCATTGGTGACATCGGTGGGCTGCACGGTCAGGCCCACGCTTTCCAGATAGCCCTTGGCGACGATGAGATCATATTGGCTTTCCTTGCCGACCGCCGCCACGGCCTTCACGGCCTTTTCGCTTGCCTGGCTGATCAGTATCCAGTATTTGGCCGAACCTGCTTCTATTTTGTTCTGCTTGATGGACTTATACTCGTCCGTCGCCATGACGATCGCCTTGTAATCCACCGAGGCGGGCTTTTCAAATTTGGCCGGGTTTCCCCAGAACACTTTTTGCTCGTTCACCTTGTCCGCAGGGATCGTGTACGATTCTGCCACAGCCGCGCAGGCAAGCGCAACGCCACAGAACAAAACGACCACGATCCTTCTGGCTTCACATCCAGGGGCCATGATCTCTTAGTCTCTCCGGGGCGCCGATTGGCGTGTCCGTTTGGGCGGGTGCATGCGATACTTTCCCCGTTCACGGCCTCTCGCGGGGCCGGATGGTTGTTCTACGCCATGCTCGTCCTCGGCAGAAAACACGCGTGTCTCCCGCCGCCGGGGCGGCAATTCCAACGCTAAACTACTGATTGGCAACAATTTACATCCTGTTTTCGCGCCAGAACCGCACAATAAGACCCAATAGTCAATACCGGCAATGGCCAAAAGGTTTCAGGGAATATCCGAACCGGAGCCCATTCTGGACACCATATATATGGTTCCGATTGCGCAATCCACAAAATAATGTGTGAGAAGCCGTGCTGCGCCCCCTTTCCCGTCATGAAGCATGGAACCACCTTCTTACCCGTGGGGCGGGTTTGTGTTACCCATTCTAACAACCCGGCACCGTCCAACAATTTCATTCATCGTTTCAAATCACAGCCGCGTCAGACAACCGGCAAGCCGCCGTGCCAGACGAAGTTCACCCCATTCAGCGTTTCTTCCTTGTCATTTGAGTCTCGCAACCGGCAGAAAGCGGCAAGAGGTCACTTTGACAGCGTGCCATACCACAACAATCCACCGCGTTTTTCGCGCACGGATAGGGGCTCAAACAGGACTCTTGCAGAATGGAGCATTGTGTGCTAAGTTTATCTCACAGGGCTAAAGAGAGGCATTTTTCTTGGCGAGGCCCCGGCCAAGGCTTGTTGATGCAAGGCGGGGATATCCCAGTCAGGGGTATCAAATGCTGCGGAGACGGCGGTTGTTGCGGGTGCGTGGTTCCGATTCCCTTTCCAAGCCCCGCCTCGCGTGACAGATTGGCCATGCCCCCAGTACGCACAGCTGAACGGGCGGTTCCGGTCGGTGGCAGTTGCCAAGAAACCTGGCGACGGGCCAAGGCCCGCTGAACAGAAGCCTTGCGCTTGTCCCGTGCGGGCAACCGACAGAATATCATGTCGGGGAATGATCATGCCATGGCGGCGACGGCAGGGGGCCGAGACGTTGCTCCCGTGGCAGTGTCGGTTTGCACAAGTGATGACATGTGGCAATGCGGAGACAACAGGGAGCGATCAACATGTCCCTAATGCACGGTTTTCGAGGGGCAGTGGCGTGCAGACCGCTGTGCATGGTCGCTTTCTGCGCCGTGCTTCTGTCTGTGCCGGGAAGGACTTCGTGGGCTTTCTCCCCGGAAACAGGTCTCGTTTGGATTTCACCGGCGCCCGATGCGGACATCCTGTCCCTGAAATCAACAGTGGTTGCCTTGGGTGGCCGCGTTGTTGAACTGGCACCCGAAGGCCGGTTGCTGGTGGAGGCGCCTTCGTCGGCGGTCGTGACCATTAAAACGACTCCGGGGGTAACAGGCGCGGAACCCTTGTTCGTTCCCGCGGCCACGGCTGCGGCCAAGGCAGCGGTTGGGCCGCAAGAGCAGCCGGGATTGGGCGCGCTGCCTCCCACCGATGAGGAACGTGCGCGATTCGAGGAGAATTGCTCCCGCGTCACTGAGGTGGCACCCAACCCAT
>CAIXUF010000008.1 GCA_903922535.1 Candidatus Hydrogenedentota bacterium | reverse complement strand
TGCCTCCAGCTTCCTCCGGACCCCGCCTCGCGGCGACGCCCTTGCTCTTGGCTAGCGATTCCCACCATCAGGGCTCGCAGGGGACTTGCACCCCTTAGATTCGCGCCATGCTTGGCACACAAAGGCCGGGGCCGCAACGCGCACCGGCGTTGCGGCCCCGAAAATGGAGGCTTGTCTTACGGCAGTAGTTGCTGCATGTCGAACACCGCATAGGGCTGGTTGAATGCCATACTCTGTCCCACCGCATAGCTGAAGTTGACGCGCAACTCGGTTTCGCTGCAGTTGTAGACCGCATTCAACTGGTTAATCGCCGATGTGGGCGTGGGCAGGGTCACCGAGGGGCTGTTGGCGAGCAGGGTGAAGTTGCTCTCGGTGAAGCTGCCCCAGAAGCTCTGGATGGCCGTCTGATAGCTGGCAAGTCCGAGCGTGGGGCTGGTCTGGTAGACCATGCCCGCCGTCTTGGGTGCGACCGCATCGAACGTGCCTGACTGGTTGTAGACGGCCACCGGGGTCTGGCCGGGAATGGAATGAACCACGGCACCGCGCAGGTGGTTGCGTCCGTCCGCAATAACGAAGTAACTGGCCCGTTCCACCGGGGTCGCCTTGACCAGGTCCACCGCCTCGTCAAGGTTAAGCGCGTCATAAAGCACGGTGCGGGCAAGGAAACTGTGCCCCGTGTTCGCGGTGTTGTATGTGGCGACGGACGTGTCGATCTGGTCGCTCCAGCTTATGCCGCCCAGGTTTATGCCTGTCCGGCCGGTGCTCAGTCCGGCAAAGGTCAGCAGGGTGTGCGGCACGCCCGCCTCGGGTATGTAGACCACGATGCACGCATAATCCTGCGGGCTCTTGGCCACACCGCCCACGAGCCAGGACAACTGTCCCGAGCCGTTCACGGTCACCGCGTGGAGCGTTTCCCCGCCCGAGGTGCGCGCGCGCCATGCGGCCGTGGCCGCGCCCGTGCCGGTGTTCTTGCCCGCGCCCGCGGTGCCGTTGCGCGCATCGCTGTCGCGCTGGGCGATCATGTGCGCCTGGCGAAGCTGCGTTATGCTGATCGGCGTGGCCGACGGCACCTTTTCCATGCCCAGCAGGATGCCGGCCATCTCCTCCTTGATGCGCCGGTCCACGCTGAGCGTCTGCGCCGTCCACTCGGCGTTGAGCGTCGCGTCGGTCACGCCGTAGGCCGCCTTGTAGCTGTTGATGTAGTTGGGTATGAACTCGCTGATCTCATTGGCCATCAGCTCGCCGTAGTCGGTGCCCATCGTCGTGGCGTCGCCATGGAGCACGACGACCGGCGCCTTGCTCTCCGGGAACGCCACCGGGGCGCTGGCGGTGATCGTGTCATTGGCCACGTAGCCGGGGAAGGCTGGGTAGAGGTTGGTGCCGTCGGAGTTCTGCGGAAGCATCTTGACTTCGGTGGTGAAGACCAGGTCGGGCACGGTGATCCCCAGGCTCGGGTTGTTGGTGACAATGGCCGGGAGTTTGGCGGTGTTGGCGTAGGTCAACTGAACGAAGAAGCCCGTATAGTTCCCCTCTGCGGGCACGGGACGCGATGCAAGGTACACGTTTCCGCCGGACACCGTCGGCAGCAGCACCTGCGGCTGCCACTGCGGCCCGCGCAGGGAACCGTCCGGATTGTACAGCGACCCGTCGGCCCCGCGCTGTATGCGGAAATCGCGCTTGCCGACCGACGTGGCGTACCACAGCTTCACCGTCCTCGGCTTGCGCGCGGGATCCACCGTGACCTTTATGGACCCGTCGCCCTGCACCGTCCAGGAGAACTGCGGCTGCACCTTGTTCTGCGTGACGCCCATGAACCATGCCAGCAGATCGGACGCCGGATTGTCCGAGGTGGCCGGGTCAATCTGCTGGTTCGAGTCGATCAGACCGTGGTCCCCGTTCGGAATGTAGTTGGTGTACTTGGACCCTGGAAGATCCTTGAAGTACCACTGCGCCGAATCGGGCAGGAAGAACTGGTCGCCTGTGCCGTTGGTCAGGTACTTGGGCATGTCGAGCCGCTTGCCCGAGTTGTATCCGGCCACGGTGAGGTAGCGGTAGGGATCAACCAGCGACAGCAGCGATGCCGCCGCGGCCCGATCCGCGGCCGACGCGCCGGGCAGCATTTTGTCGAAAACCCGCTCCTGCGCGTACTCATAGATGGATGGCGCCCAGTAGCCGTAGGCCGACCGGTGGTGGACCATCTGCTTGTCCATGTTCAGCACGTCGATCACGATCGGGGCGATGCCTTTGATACGGCAGTCGGTGATGCCGGTCATCCAGGTGGTCCAGCCCCGCTTCGACGCGCCCGCCACCACAAAGTCCGTGATGGGTTTGTTGAGGCCCATGTCCGGATTGGACGCGACCGCCTGCACGGTGTCCATCGCCTTCACGGCCGCCTTGGCCATGGGGAAGAGCAGCGGCCATGTGGTGTCCAACGGGTTGTTGTCCGGGTCGGCGGCGTTCTTCGTGAAGCTTTCCATGTACTTGTTGTACGTGTAGGCGATGATCGCGTCCTCACTGCGTGAGCGCAGAATGGTGCGCCCTTCCGAGGGGGTGTCCCGCACTTCGTCATTGAAGATGATGGGCTCGCTCGGAACCGTTTGCAGCAGCGCGATGGGCGAACCGGAGAGTCCGGCAAGCACGGCGATGTAGCTGTCAACGGAGGTGGGGATCTGGTTGAAGTCCGGATGGCTTCCCCCGTCCACAAAGAGCATGGCGGTGTCCGTCAGGCGCTCCACCGGATTGACCAGGGTAAGGTAATGGCGCCACTTGGCGTCGGCCGGGCTGTAAACGTCCGCCGCATGCCACACCTGCGAGGTAAGCTGGATGACATAGGCGTCGGCAATCTTCACCGGCGTGTCCTCGTAGTTGACCGGGAATGTGTTCACAAGATTGTACTCGTAGGCGCCGTCCTCGGCGCGCACATACTCGTCCAGCGGCTGACCGGCAATCACCGGCAGTGGCGCGTCCAGCGTGAAGCTGCGCACACCGTCCGCCGGGGCGAGCGCGCCGGCCGTCGCCGTCAGCGTGACCTGGAACTCCCCAATCGACGTGAAGGCGTGCGAAACGGGGTCCGGCGCGGGGTCCGCGGCGGAGGACAGTTTTACGGTCTGCGTGACCACGGGCGAACCGTCGCCGAAATTCCACTTCAGTTCGGTAATCGGCCGGGTCGGGCTGCTGTAGGAGCTGAGGCTGAAGGTCACCTCATTCTTGAAGGTGTCCGGCGAAACCGCCACCGCCCGGACGGGGCATGACGTGCTGCTCTTGAAAGTCACCGCCGGCGGCGTGGGCGCGGTAATCGTGATGTAGCCGGACTTCTCCTCGAAGACGGTGAGGGCGTCGTCCGTCGGAAGCGCGGCGCTGTGCTTGAACGAGAGGGTCAGCCGCACCTTGAACGAGCCCTGCGCGGTGTAGCGGTGGGTGGGCCGGCGCTCCGTGCTGGTCGCGCCGTCGCCAAAACTCCACAGGTAGCCGGTGATGGGCCGCGCCCCGGACGCCTGCGGGACCGGCGTGAACAGGATGGCATCGCCGGTGATGCCGGTGGTGGGTGTCGCGCTGAAACCCGGGTTCGGCGCCTGGTCGACCGTCACCGCCTTCTTCACCGTCACGGTGCGTGTCGCCGTGCTGACCTTGAGCGCGACGTTGTATACGCCCGGCTTTGCGAATTTGTACACGGCCGCCGGACCCATTTTGATGTCGTTGGTCGTTGTCGGATCGCCGTCGAAGTCCCACTGGTATGCGGTGATGCGCTCTGTGCCGGCAACGGTGGCGCCGGCGCTGAAATCAATGGTTGCGCCGGTCAGCGCAAGACGGGGCGTCCACACAAAGTCCGGCTTGGGCGGTTGAACCACGGTGATGAAGTTCTCCTTCACCACGGTGCCCACGTTGCTTGACGGATCAGCGCTGCGAACGGTCAGCGAGACCGTGTACGTGCCGGCTTTGGTGTAGGTGTGCGACGGGTTCTGGACCGTGCTGGCGCCCTTGTCGCCGAAGTCCCACGCCCAGGAGATGATCGTGTTGGAACCGGGCTGCGAACGGTCGGTAAACAGCACGGGGTCGCCCACCGACGGCAACGCGTTGCTGACGGCAAAGGCCGCCGTGGGCGGCTTGTAGTCAACCGTGATCGCCATGGACTTGGAGCTGACACCCTGGTCCGTGAACACGGTCAGCTTCACGTTGTACCTGCCCACCTTTGTGTAGGTGTGGATGGGATTCTGATCGTTCACAATGACCAGATCGCGGAACTCCCAAACCCAGTTGGTGATGGGCGAGGTGCCCGGGTCGGACAGGTCGGTGAACCGGATCGGCGTGTCGATGAAGGGAGTCGCGTCGGACAGGGCGAAGTTGGCCGTCGGCCCGATCTTTTCCCGGACACTGATGTAGTTCGCCTTGGTCTTGGCAACCTGGCCAAACTGGGTGCTGACGGTCAGGGTGACCGTGTACAGCCCCGGATTTTTGTACTGATGGTAGGGGTTGCGGTCGGTGCTGGTCAGGTTGTCGCCGAAATCCCAATTCCAGCCCGTAAGCGGGGTCGCCGTGGACGAGGACAGGTCCGTGAAAGTCACCACGCCGTCGGTTGGAATGTTGGTGGACGAGGCGCTGAAGTCAGCCGACACCTCCGGGTTGTCCACCTTGACATAACCGGGGCGCTTCAGCGTTTCCTGCTGGCTGCCCGCCTTGACCGTCAGCGACACATCATAGGTGCCCGGGCCCGCGTACAGATGCGTGGGGTTCTGATCCGTGCTCGTGCTGCCGTCGCCGAAATCCCACTGCCACGACGACACCGCGCCAAGACTGGTTGCGGTCAGACTCAGATCACGGAACACCACCGGCCGCCCCAGCGCCACGGAACGCAGGTCGGCGACAAAATCGGCCTGAATCTGGTCATCGGCGACAATGTCCACCTCCACTTGCGACGCCGGACCGGCGTTCAGGTACAGCTTCGCGCGGTTGGTGCCCAGCGCCAGCGCGTCACGCCGGATGGTGACGGGGATGCGCACGGGAAACAGGGTGCTGTTCACCATGCAGTTCGCCGCAGAACTCAGGCATTCCTCCGGAACCACCCAGTCCGCGCTCGTCGTGACGACCAGCGGATTGACCGGTGTCGAGCTGGCATTGCGGCTCACACTGAGCGTCATGCTCGTCTGGGTCGCGCCGAAGTCCAGCGACGTCGACGAGGGAATCAGGGTGATGCCCACGTCCCCCGACGGACAGCCCGACAACAGTGACGCCACAATCGCCGTGAACGCGAACACGATAATGAACCTTGGACGGTGCATTCGGTAAACTCCTTCGTCCCAACCCAGTGCTGCCGGTATGTCGAGACCCTATGGAAACATGGCTCTCCACACAATAAATATACTGCCACTAGCATAATGCCAGTTTCCGGCCCCGGTGTCAATAATCTACTTTGAAAAACTTGCGGCGGGCCTGATCAAAGCGGGGAAAACGGCCCCGTTTCCCCCACGCCAGCCCCCCGGAGACACCGGTCCGCCGGTTTTCCCCTTTCTCTGTTCCCGATTTGCGACCCGCCTTGCCAAAACCGGGGCGATCCCGTTGCATTGAAGCGCTCGACAAAGCCTCGTCCCGAGCGGCCCCAAGGGGCTCCGTTCACGAGCCAGGGAAAGGTCGCAGGGGGGGATTATGGTAAGCGTCCGGTGAACGCCGTATAGCGCATTCTGGCTTCGGGTACGCTGTGCGCTACGGACGGGGCGGCAAGTCGAGGGTTGGGAGAATATCCCGCTTCCTGTGGTCGGGAAGCAGCAGGTGGATATCTGTGCTGGGGTGGGTGGGGATGCGCAGGAAGAGGTCCCGCAGGTATATGAAGGGGTCCAGTTCGTGGCG
>CAIXUF010000007.1 GCA_903922535.1 Candidatus Hydrogenedentota bacterium | reverse complement strand
GCCGCCGCCGCCGCCGCCGCCGCCCGCACCGCCGCCACCGCCGCCGCCGCCGGGACCGGCGGCAAGCGTCAGTGAATTCGCGTCCACATCATAATTGGGCGCTCCGCCGACCACGCCGGCGAAACCCACTCCGCCCGCTGTGGCGTTGGTTCCCGCAGCGGTGCCTGAACCACCGGAAGAACCGGAACCGCCGCCATTGCCGCGCTGGAAAGACACGATAAAAGTGTTGCTTAAAATCGTTCCACCTGAGCCCACAGACGTGGCAGCGGCACCGCCAGTACCCGTGGCCGTGGAACCTGTGCCGCCCGCGCCGCCGGTTGTGCCGCCTGCACCGCCCGTGCCGCCCGCGCTGGAATCATTGCCATAGCCCGGCTGACCGGCCTGGCCGGGAGATGAAGGCACTAACCCGGCAACGCCGGAGCTTCCCCCCTGGCCGGGCTGACCGGCCGAACCCACCGCACCGGCTGAACCGGGTCCGGGAATGGGATTGCCGCCGGTATCCGTACCCCCGCCGTTGAAAGCGCCACCCGCGCCACCCGTGCCGCCCGCGCCGCCCGCGCCGCCCGCGCCGCCCGAACCGCCGGTGCCGCCCGTACCGCCGACACCACCGGTGCCGCCGATACCGCCGCCCGCCTTGCCGGCGGACACGTCAAAACTGGCACCCACACGCATGTCGCCCGACGCGGTGACGGCCAGCGGCCGGGTGCCGACGAGGGTCGTGACCACACCCTCGGCGATGGTCACGTTGGCAAAGTCGAACACGGCCACCCCGTTCACCACGCCTCCCCGGAAAAGGGAACTGACCGGGGGCTCGTTCACCAGGAAGGTGGGCGGCGTGGCTCCCGTGTTAATCGCGATGGAGTCACCGCTTTTCACGTCGATATCGCCAAGCGCCCCATCACTCTCGTAAACGGACCCGGGGTAACCTTGTGCTTCAAACACGGTTAATGCCACCTCGCACACAGCGGCGTTGCCGGAGGCATCTGTTGCCCTCAGTGTGATGACATTTGCGCCCACGGCAAGGGTCGATCCGGACAATGGAGACTGCGTCACCGCCACTGTGCCAGAGCAACTGTCCTCCGCCCGCAGTAGTGCCGCAAAATCGGGCACAAGCGCGTTGCCGTTCTCGTCGGACACAACAACCTCGTCCGCCGGACAGGAGGTGATGACCGGCGGGGTGGCATCCACTACCTGGACCGTCCGCGTGACCTCCACGGCGCTATTGTTTGACGGATCTTTCACGTTGTAGCGCACAGTGTGGACACCGGGCACGCTCGTGTTCACCGGGTCGATCACCCCAATGTCTGACGTCAGGTTGCCCGCACAGACGTCCCACGCCGTCGCACCCGCATCCGTGTAGGACGCACCGCAGTCCACCGTTGCCAGATTGGCACCCAACAGGGTAATGACCGGCGGGGCGGTGTCCTCCACGTTTAGTGTGCCCGCGGCGGTGCCCTGATAATTGGGATCGGCAATGGCGCCCAGAACGGCATAGCTGCCCACGCCAGTCGGAGAGGTTGTGGAACCATCATAGGTGATGTTTACGGTCAATCCCTCGGGAACCGTTGTTGCCGTGGCCGATTTCGCCACTCCGTCGCAGCTCTGAACCAGACTGCCCAGCGTCACTGTGGCTGTCGCCCTGCTGATTGTCAGATTCGCAGGAACGAAAGTAATCGTGTAGTTCTCGCCCGCCGTCAATGTGCCTTGGTTAATGGGATAGGGGCTGCCGACGACGGACTCACCCGCGGTACGGGAAAGCATGCCGGTAATCGTGTCGCCGCCCGGCAACGACCCGGTCAACACGTAGGTCAGTGCCGGGTCGGGGTCGCCATAAGCCTTCGACTTGGCGTCCGCAGTCACCGTGATCGGCTTGGGCGTGATAGCAGCGGTTAGACCGGTCGGCTGCGTCAGCGTGTAGTTCGCTGCGGCGGAGCCAATCAACATCAGCCCTGCCGTTACTGGGATGCCCGAACCCACATTTGCAGTGGCAAAGCTGCCCGCACCGGGGAGTTGCACGGACACGGCATCGGTGCCAACCACACCGGTCAGCATAAAAGCACCGGTAATCGTGGCGGATCCGTTCCCGTCATAGACCTTGTCCGAGGCCGCAGCACCGGCTACGATGAGCGGCTTTGCCGTTATATCCGCGGTCAGTCCGGCCGGTTGCAGCAGCGTATAGTTGCCCGCATCGGCGCCAATCAGCGTCAGCGCCGGCGTCACGGCTATGCCCGCGCCCGCGTTTGCGGTGGCAAAGGTGCCCGGGCCCGGCGCTGTCACGGAAACGACATCGGCACCAACCACGCCCACCAGCGTGAACGGGCCGGTGATCGTGGTCAAAGTGGTCCCGTCGTAAACCTTGTTCGACGCCGTGGCGCCGACCACAATCAGCGGCTTGGCCGTGATGTTTCCAGTCAGTCCGGGCGGTTGCATCAGCACGTAATTGCATGCGTCCGCACCGCCCAAGGTCCACGGCCCCGACGGCGTAACTAGAATGCCTATGCCTACTGCCGCATGGGCAAAGGTGCCCGCCGCGGGCGGAATTGCGGTGACAATGTCGGCACCAAGCACACCCGCAATGGTGGCGCCGGTGAACGTGGCGGCCGTGGTGCCGTCATAGGTTTTATCCGACACGGCGGCATAAGTCACCGTCAATGGCTTCGGTGTGATCGTCAGGTATTCGGGAACAAAGGTGACGGTGTAATTTGGGGGAAACGCCAGTGTGCCCTGGCCAATGGCGTAGGGTCCGCCGCAAACCGTCTCGCCTGCGGCGCGAACCATCGCGCCGGTCACTTTCGCGAGGTCGCCGGGATCCCAATCGCCGGTGACTTCCCAGGTGAGCGCGGGATCTGTCGTGCCGTAGACTTTGGCCTTGGCGTCCGCAGTCACCGATATGAGCCTGGGCACGGCCCAACTCGCATACAGTGTCTGGTCAGCCGTGATGGCCACCGTCGTGGCGGCGGTCACCTGCGTGCCGGTTCCCCCGGTGCCCGTGTACCAGCCGTAGAAGTTCTTGCCCGCAAGCGTGGGCGTCGGCAGCGAACCATAGGGCGCGCCGTAGGTCGAGCCGTAGGTCACTGTCTCGCTGGCGGGCGACACCGCGCCACCCTGCGGATCAAAAGTCACCATGTAGGTGTTCGGAGCGAAGACCGCCTGCACCGCGTGGCCGTTTCGATTCAGGGTCTGGGTCTGATTGTCGTTTTTGAAGCCCGCATTGAATGTGCATGTTGCGCTGGCGGAAACCTGGACCCAGTTGTCGCCAGTGCCCTGCGCCGCGGTGTTCGCCTCCCACCGCGCAAAGCTATAGCCTGCATCCGGCACTGCGGTGAGATTGACTGCGGCGTTGTAGTCATAACTGCCGTCGGTCCATGCGGGACTGCCCGACGAGGTTCCGTTCTTTATGCTTCCCCCCGTGCCCGCCGTCGCGCAGACGGAGTACGAGGACTTGTACGCCGCGGCGCAGATGCCCCATCTGGCACTGCCATTGTTCGACGTGTAGTTCATGAGCTTGTTGACGGATGAAGCCATGCAGAAGTTGCCGGTCGAATATCTGCGGTTCGTGGCGCTGAGCCAGGTGGACACGCCGGTCTGACCTGCCGCCGCGGTCAGCGTCAACGTCGCGGAGGCCGGGACGAGGGCGGCACTGTCAACGATGACGAAGTCTTCTGGAATCGGCCCATTGCTCAAATTGGCCGTGATCACATTGGTCAGGCCCGTGGTCCGGGTGCCACTGTTTGCATAGGCCCCGTACGTTGTGCCAGACCGCGGACTCGTCTGATCAATGTTTCCAAAACAGGTGATTGCCGTCTGCTTCCTGTCAATGACGCCTTTGTAGGTTATCGTCAGCGTGTAGGTCTGGGGGACTGCCGAATCGCCAATCGCCGCATAGAATTGTTCCACACCATGCCCATTGGTGGTGCCAATCAGAAGAATGCCCCCCTCCGCTTTGGTGAATGTCTTTCCGTTCCACGTCGGCAGTGTGGCAGTCGACAGGATCGCATCGGCCTGGTTGCCTGACGATGATTTGTATGTTGATGCTGTTAGCACCAGAACACGGTTCTTGCCGGCCGGCGCGGTATAAGAGCCGGTCTCCGAGGCACTGGCCGCGGTGCTGGCAATGACTTCGGACTGCGCCGCCAGAAGCTGCGGTGCGGCAGCGGCCGGCGTGGCAACTACGCCGCACAGACAGGCCGCGACAATCAGCACCAAACCAAAACCCAGGTTCAACCGACTGTTCATGATTTTCTTCTCCTCCGGTACATTATGACTGGACATGGCGATACACCACGCCTCTTCAGGTTTTGCCGCAATAAAGCTCCCGCCACACTCTCGATTGCACATCGGTACTACCCCTGCAAACGACCCTTGATCGTCACCGAGTCCGTGCAACAGCTATGCCCAAACACGGCAATAATAACAGTACAACTTTTGGTTCAGGGTGTCAACAGAAAAAGAAGCCGAGGCATTTGCGAAATGGCTAACCTTTTGTGCCTGTATGGATTTACGTGGACAGGGATTTTGGGTTTACCCCAAGCCGAGCGGGGAAATGGCCTCGCGCAGGCCGGGAATAGGCCCG
>CAIXUF010000006.1 GCA_903922535.1 Candidatus Hydrogenedentota bacterium | reverse complement strand
TGACCGTTTCAGCCATGCTCCCGTTCAGCCCCGAGACGAGGTTCATGACAAGCACCAGCACGACCATTCCGACGGCGCTGATGGGCATGGGCAGCGGAAAAAGGAAGAACTGGCGGTTGGGGTCGATCATGGCGAAGGCCACCATGACACCCATGATGGACCCGCTCGCGCCGCACATGGTCGGCGCGAACCCGAACAGGGCCAGCGGCACCAGGGTGACCAGGACCGCCAGCGCGCCGCAGGCCAGGTAGAAGCGGATGAACTGGCGGCTTCCGAGCAGTCGTTCGACTTCGGGTCCGAAGAAGAACAGCCAGAGCATGTTCATGAAAAGGTGCATCAGCCCCAGATGCAGAAACTGGTAACTGACCGGCTGCCAGATCATGCCGTGAAAGAGGGATCCGGTGGAGTAGCCGAAGGTCTCCACCACACGCTCGGCGCCGCCCGCCGCCACCTCCAACGGCGCGAGCGCCAACTGTCCGGCGAAGACGCCCACGTTAACCAAGATAAGCCAGCGCACCGCCCAGGTGATGTTGGGGGCAAGGGCGCCGAGATTGAAACGCTGGTTTGAATATGTGCCGTTCATGTCATTCCGCAGTTTGGGGCTGAGTTTCGGGGTATTGTACCGGAAAACGCGGTGCGCAGACTATTCGCCCGCGATGTTGGCCAGGGGATAGGACCGCACAGTCCCCCAACGGCTGTACGGATAATAGAGAAACACCACCCGCCCCACGATGTCCCTCATCCATCCGAGTTCATACCGGCCGGGCTCTCCGGGCGCACCGTGGTTCACGCTGCTGTCATCGCTCTCGTTGCGGTTGTCGCCCATGAAAACGAAGCGCCCGTCGGGCACGCGTATGGGCTCCCCGATGCTGTAGCGCATGGGCTCGCGAATGTAGGGCTCGGATGCGTATTTGCCGTTGAGAAACAGCGCCCCGTCCACCACCTCCACGGCGTCTCCGGACAGTCCCGTGATTCGCTTGACGAGATATTCGCCGTCGTGGCGCAGCACGACAATGTCGCCGCGGTGATAGGCCGGCTCCTTGACGGTCACGATCATGTCGCCGGGAAGCAGTGTGGGCTCCATGGAACCGCTGGGCACCATGAAGAAGCGCAGGCCGCGCAGACCGAAGCCGTAGCCACCGGCCACCGTGAGCAGGGCTATGGCGATGTATCCGGCGCGCTTGCCAATCAGCCAGTCTTTCCAGTCAATGGTCATCCATGTCTTCCCAGGAACCGGGCGTCCGCGATCATTTGCCGGATTTCCCTCTGTTCGGCTCGCGCGCCATGTTCATAAGCTCCTGCGCGACCATGCTCTGGGGCCGTATTTTGAGGGCCTCCTCGCAGCATTTCACCGCCTTGCCGCCGTTGCCCGCCTTGTACCAGACACGCCCCTCGTTGAGCCAGGAGTTGAACTCCTCCTCCTGATTCCGGACCAGCTTCCGCGCAAACTGCCAGGCTTTGGCCGCGCCCTCCCAATCTGGTGCAAGGTTCATCTGCTCCGCGACGAAGAAGTTTTGGGCGTAATCGACCGCCAGCGTAAAATCATTCGGGTCGCATCTGACGGCGGTTTCCGACGCCTTCATGGCGGCCTTGTAAAGTTCGTCCGCGCTCCACTTCCTGATTTCCATGACCCGCGGCCAGTACGCCAGGTACATTTGCGCTATATTGTAGAGGAAGTCCGGGTTGTCGGGCTCCAGCAGGACCGCCTTGTCCAGGTCTGCCAACCCCTCCGCGTACACACCGGCATGGCAGAGATAAATGCCCAGATTGTTGCAGGCACGGGCCTGTTTCGCGTCCAGTTCAAGGGCCTTCCTCCACTCCGCCACCCCCTTGTCCTGCTCGTCAAAACGGTCAAAAAGGAGTTCACCGTAGTAGTTGTGCAGGGCGGCATGGCCCGGATAGCGCTGCAGGGCGAGTTCATAGGCCTGGCGGGCAAGCATGAGTTCCGCGTTCGCGCGCTGCACTTCCTTCTGGGCACCCTCCTTGTTCTTCTCCTTTTCCATGGCCTGGGAGCGCTGGGAGAAGGTATCGGCCAGTTTCTGGTGCAGCCGGTCATAGGCGCGCACCTTTGCCCCGACCGTGGCCTCGTCGGCAAGAAAGCTGTTGATTCTGGCCTTTTCCGCGTCGGACTGGGCCAGGACGCGTGAAGATGGCCAGAGCAGGGCTACCAGAACCGTCAGCACGCAAATCAGGCTATTACGCATGGCACACCTCATTGTCGCGGGTCATAGGACAGACAACACGCCAAACGCGCCGTCCGTTCCCCAAGGCAATCAGTATTGGGCGAAAACGATACGCACGACCCACAGGCCAAGCAGGGCGGCGGCTGGTGCCCAGTCGAAGGTTCCTCCCATCGGCGGCAGGATCCCCCGAATCCAGTGCAGCAGCGGGTCGGTGACCTGTGGAATCCACTTCAAACGCGCCGACCGCAGGTCCAGTTCCAGCCACGGCGCGGTCCATCGCAGCAGAATAACCATCATGTAAAGCGTCAGCGCGCTTCCCACGAGCGTTCTCAAGAACAGGGCTTGCATGACAGGGGAAACTCCTCAAGACGGGTATGCACGGGCCCGCCGGGTTTCAGATCACTGCGAAATAGTGCCACGGCGGCGGCCTGAAAGTCATCCCCGAAGGTGGGGGGTGAACCATCGGTGCGTTCCTTCACAACCTGCACGAGCCCCGCCGAAGCGGCAAGTTCGCGAATCCGCGCCAGGGTTACATGGGGATGGAAGGGTTTGTTGTCCGGCGCCAGACCGATGTCACGGGCCGCCTGCTCGATTCTCTGCTGGAATCCGGCAAGGTCGCCGGCGACCTGCCGGATGCCCGCCCAAACCACGGCGGGTTTGCGCACGTTGGGAAAGGCCCCGATCCCTTCCACGGCCAATTGAATCGGGGACGCATCCGCGCAAAGGCCGGACAGTGTGCCGGCGAATGCCGCTTTCTGATCCTGTGTGATCTCGCCCAAGAACCGAAGGGTCAGATGCATGTGCTCCGGGCGCACCCAGGAGGCCCGTCCACCGGCTTTGCGCAGGCGAACAATCTCCTCCTGGAGCAGGAGGCGCGTTGATTCGGGCAGTTCCACTGAAACGAAGGCCCTCATGGACGCCTCCGATGGGGAACATGGGAATCTTGGGGAGTATGAGGGCTATGGGAGCGCATTTTGGAAACAACCGTCATCTCGGGCACTAACAATGTGGGCGGGACCCGTTACGGATCCCGCCCACAATGGCCTGTTCTTTGGGATTAATTCTCGCGGACGCTGTAGCGCAGCCCCTGCGAGGAGGTGCCGTCGGGCTGGGTAATGCGGGCGCAGGCGGACCATGCGCCGCCCTGCTGGTAGACCGCCAGCATGATCGTGTTCCATCCCTTGTTCAGCTTGATCGGCAGCTTGTCCTGCCCGGGCTGGAGGGGACGGCCTTCGTTGACGGCGTGGATCTTCTGTCCGTTGAACCACACCTTGCAGCCGTCGTTGGTGCCCAGTTCAAGGATCACGTCGCGGTCTTCGGCCGCAAGGACGCGCGTGCGCAGGTAGACGACGCGCTCTTCGCCGCCGAGAATCTTGTCCAGCAGGATGACCCATCCCCGGGAATCGTCGGTGCCGAAGGGGAACACGCGCCAGCCGACGTTTTCATCGCCTTTCTCGGGCGGAAATTCCACGTCGAAGAGCTGTGTCGCGCTCTTGCCCTCCTCGAAGTAGGGACCGGCATACTCCCAGGCGCTGATGTAGTCCTCAAACCTGTCGATCATGCCGGAGACTTCATTGACGGTCTTCATGGTGTTCACGTCCGGCTTTTCGAGCAGCAGCTTCTCCAGCCGCTCGCGTATCCCCTGGGGGTCGGAGCCGCAGATCGCCTTGGCGATGCGCAGCACGGCCTGCTGGCTTTCGGCGGCCAGTTCCTCGTCCTTGGCCATCTCGTCAACCAGGGTCAGCGCCTCGGGCGCGGCGATGTTGGCCACACCGGACAGGACGGAGCGCTTCTCGGCCTTGTCCTTCGCCAGTTGGGCGGCTTCGGCAAAACGCGCGCACAGGCTGGCCGCGGATTCGATGTCATCCTTGCGGAGCAGCCCGATATAACCGGAGAACACGTGGGCGCGCTCCTTGTCGTCGCGCGGGTTCTTGAGCAGTGCGAGCAGATCGTCGGCGGGGACGGCGGTGGGCCATGCGGCGTAGGCGTCAATGATGGCGTCCTGGACTTCGGGCTTGGCCTTTTCCAGCTTCGCGCGCAGGGTGTCGAGCGCGGCCTTGTTGCCAATGCCGCCCAGCACGCCCACAAGCGCCACCTGCTGGTCGGACTTGGACGCAGTGTCCAGCGCGGCAATGACCTGGTCCGCGCGCTTGTCCGTGTCCGGATTGCGCTCGCACACGGCGACGATGGTGCGCGAGACGTTGTCCCTCTGGACCCCTTCTTCGGTGGTGCTGAGCAGGCCAATGAGCGCGGGGACATCGTCCACCTGGGCGAGCACGCGCAGCGACTTGACCGCCTCGGCGGCGACGGTGCCATCCTTGCAGGAAGCCAGGGCCAGCACAGCGTCACGGGAGGCAACGGCGCGCCGGTCGGACAGGCTGCGCAGCGCCTGGGCGCGCAGTTCGGCGTCACCGTCCTTCTGGGCCAGATCCACGAGCGCCGCATCGACCTTGTCGCCGCGCAGCACGGCAAGCGCGTCTTGGGCGGCCGTTTTAACGTCACCTTTGCCCGTTGTCGCCTGTCCAATGGCTCCGCCAACACCAGTTATCGTACCACTTACTGCGCAGGAAAACAATGCGCTTGTTGACCTTCGCATTAATTCCTCTCCCCAAGCGGTTGCAGGCGGGAACCAAGCGTTTCCAAGA
>CAIXUF010000005.1 GCA_903922535.1 Candidatus Hydrogenedentota bacterium | reverse complement strand
TCCGGTCCCAGCCGGGCCAGTCACCGCCGAACCACATGTGGGTAAGGCATCCCCGACCCTCGTGCGAGAACAGTTCGGCCTCCTTGCCGCCGCCCAGCACGCGGACCTCTTTCGCGCTGGTGCCAAAGGTGGCCAGGTCGTCGGCGGCAATCGACGCCGCCTCGCAGGGGAGGGATGCCAGCGCCAGTGCCGGAATCAGGAGGGCCGCAGCCCGGTGCAGTCGGTTCATCTTTGCCTCCTTCATGTTCTGCGGGCCGCACCCGGCGCACCAGCGCGCGGGAGAAAACACGCCAGCCGTCTTGTTTGCCCGCCATGACTATAATATAGACCTTCATCTCGTGCGAAGTCGGCTTGTCATAACTGACCGCCGCTTTCTGGTATAACCTTGGCACGACCATCTGAAACCCAATGTCAATCCGTCCGGGTCCAAAGCGCAGTTCGGGCCAGAAGGAGATGCTCATGAAGCCGACGACGCAGTTCAACGGGGAATTCGTCAAGAACGAGGACAAGTTCCAGGACGAGTTCTTCAGGCGCTTCAAGCTAAGACACGCGCCCGCCCCGCTCAAATTGAACAACGAGGTCACCAAGGACTATCTGTTTCCCACCTTCTACGGGGACGTCACCTGCGCCATGGCCATTTTCCTGTGCTCCTATGAACAGGCGCAGAAGATGATGCTGCATCCCCGCATCAAGCCGGTGAAGATGACGCGGGGCCGGTCGCTGGTGGCCTTTTCCTGCTATGAGTACAAGAACGTGATGGGCGTGGCGCCGTACAACGAGATCGCCATGACCATCCCCGTCATGGTCGATCCGGGTATCAACGTTCCCGTTCTGCCCATGATTCTCCCCATATTCAAGAACTTCGGCTACTACGTGTTCTCCATGCCGGTCACATCGCTGGAAAACCAGATTCGCGGCACCAGGATCTGGGGGCTTCCCAAGGTGGTCCAGGAAATCGACCTTCGCGAGGAGGGCGGCGACTGCGTCACCACGGCCATGGAAGAATCGGGCGAACCATACCTCGAACTGCGCGTGCCCATGGGCGGCGCGCCGCAGGAGTTCGACGTGTCATCATGTCTGTACAGCCGGCGCGGCAGCGATTTCTTCCAAAGCCAGACCTGTTTCAAGGCCACCTTCAACGTCACCAAGCACATGGGCATGCTGTTCAAGAAGAACGCTAGGCCTGACCGCGAATACATCAAGATACAGGACACCCCGGGCGGGCGGGTGCTGAAAGAACTGGAGATCGAGGAGCACCCGTTCCAGTTCCGTTTTGCCCGGCACATGAGCAGTTGCTTTGATCTCCCCAATCCGGACTTCAAGTCGCAGACCATTCGATTCGGAGAATGACCATGGACGAGAAGAACCCCAAGATACTGTTCTTCGGCGCGGGCGTCATCGGCGGGTCGGTTGCGGGCTGGATCGCGCCGTACCACGACAACCTCTTTGTCCTGGATCAGGGTGAAACGGCCGCAGCACTCAAGGAAAACGGCATCACCCTTTACCTGGGCGGAGAACCGGACAAGCGGCAGCACGTCAAGGTCAACGTCATAGACAGCATTGACCAGGCCGCCGACGCGGACATCATCGTCCTCGGCGTCAAGAACTACAGCCTGGAGCCGGTGGCGAAGATGCTCAAGGAGAAGGTCGGCGACCGGGCGGTCATCGTTTCCATGGCCAACGGACGCGTCAACCAGGAGATACTGCCGAAATACTTCTCCCGGGTTGTCTACTGCGTGGTCAGCTACAACGCCTGGATGGACAAGCCCGGCGTCATCGGCTATCAGAAGAAGGGTCCATTGGTCATCGGAACTCCGGACAACGGCCTCCAGGCGGAGCTAAAGCAGGTGTCGGACCTGTTCAACCGGGGCGTGGAAACAATCATTACCCCGCATTTGCAGGACGCCGTGCATTGCAAGATCGTAATCAACCTCACCAACTCGGTGACCACGCTGGTCGGCCACCGGTTCCGGGAGATATCCGACCCCGCCGCCTTCCAGCGCATTCTCTCCGGCCTCCTCTGGGAGGGCGTGGAAATCGTCAAGGCCGCCGGTCACCGGGAATGCAAACTGGGCGGCATGCCGTCCTGGGCCATCTTGTGGCTCGGTGCCAAGCTGCCGCGCATCGTCACCAAGCCCCTGTTTGACCGGAACGTCAAGAAGATGGTCATGAGTTCCATGGCGCAGGACGTGATCCAGCGGGGCGGCAAGGACAATGAATTAGACTCCATCAACGGATACATCGTCGGGCTGGCGGACAAACTCGGCCTGAAGGCCCCGATCAACCGGGCCATTTACACCATGTGCAAGCGGGAGTTTGCCAAACCCGACTTCCAGCCGCTCGATGTGAAAGAGGTCTGGGTCGAAATCGAGAAGGCAATACTGGGCTAGGTACGGATCAAGACGGCCCCTCACGTTGAAGTGTTCTCTGAATCCCCGGCAATACAGCACAGATGGGATTCCGAACAGAGGAGCAGCGCGTTCCCGGCGCCCGCAGACCCGGCGGTGAGGCCCGCGTCGAACATGCCTGGTGAAGCATTCCGTGCAAAGAAACCGGCCCTGGCATGCCCAAGTCTAGTGTGCTGTGTTGTATTATTGGCGGACAAGCCGGAAAGTGCGCGCGGGCCGGGCCCATGGTTTGGCGGCTGGTCGCCTTCTGAACAACCTTGCGAAAAGAAAGCGGCAGGTGGGTAGTGATGCTTAGACTGAGGCTTTGCGCGTGTTCTGGAGTCCTGCTGCTGGCAGTTCTTTGTTCGTTTGCCCAGGAGCCGGACATCACCTTTGACGGCGCGAAATGGATCTGGCATCCGCCCGGAGTGGGTGAAGCGCCGAATGCCTTCGACGCAGGCACACGCTATTTCCGGGCGGAACTGTCCCTGCCCGAAAGCCCCGCCCTGCGCTCGGCCGAAATCACAATCACCTGCGACAATCTGTTCATCCTCTACATCAACGGGCGGCCCGTCGGTGAAAGCGAAACGGACATGGGGGGGTGGAGCAGGCCCAAACGCTTTGACTTGTCGGCACTGTTGTCCCCGGGACGGATGGTGCTGGCGGTGGAGGCCATCAACACACTTCCCGGCCCGTCGGGACTGCTGGTGAAATTTGAGGCGAAACTGCAGGATGACAAGCAAATCGTTCTGGTCTCCGATGCAGGCTGGAAGACCACCGACACCGAGATTGGAAACTGGGAACAACCGGACTTTGACGACCAGAAATGGGCCAAGGCCGAAGTCGTGGGCGAGTACGGTGCGGGGCCCTGGGGCAAACTGACCGTCCCCGCCACCGCTCAACCCGGCGGCGGCGAGGTGGGCAGGGTTCACGCGGCCGCCGCAAGCATCGCCTCCGCGGTCGCCACAAAGAACGCCGTAAGAAAAGAGCCCTCCGAAGACTTCTCGTGGCCCGAGGCGGTGGTGTTTGTCGGAGCAGATTGCAGCCTGTGCCGGCCCGATGCAAACACAGGCACCTCCCCCAATGACAGCTTGAGCGTAACCATTTTCAATCCGCGCAAGGCCCGCACCTTCCCCGAACACGACCTTCCCGCGCCCATGAAGGTTGGGCACACCCTGATGCTGCTCAAACCCGCGCGACCGGGCGTGCAGCCGCAGGCGCTCCATGACGCGGGCAAAGGCGCGCTGGGGTCGCCGGGCGTTTCCTTCGACGGCAAATGGATCTACTTCTCCATGGCCCGTGAGGGCGCCGCCTTCTTCCATCTGTACCGGATTGCGGCCGAAGGCGGCGCGCCGCAGCAGTTGACCAACGGCCCCTTCTTCGACATCGACCCGGCGGAACTGCCCGACGGGCGCATCGTGTTCACCTCGACGCGCATGGGCACCTTCGAGGAGTATCACAACCCGCCGTCCCGCGCGTTGTATGTCATGAACACCGACGGATCGGACATCCATCCGATTACGAACACGATTGTCTTCGACAACGAACCGGAAGTCCTGGCCGACGGTCGCATTCTGTTTGTCCGTTCCGACAACTTCTTTGATCGCGGCAAGGTCGAGACGCTGCTGCACGCCATTTTTCCCGACGGGACCCGCGGCCAAACCGAGTTTGGCCTGGACATGGGCCCCGAATA
>CAIXUF010000004.1 GCA_903922535.1 Candidatus Hydrogenedentota bacterium | reverse complement strand
TGCACAAAACACTGTTGGACCCTGGGACGGCACGTCTTGGGCCACGGCATTCCGGGGCATCCAGTCCGCCGTCGATGCGGCCGCCAACGATGGCGTTGGCGAGTTGTGGGTGGCTGCAGGCACGTACACTGCCCAAGGCAATCCGGTGTTGACGATGCGGTCCGGCGTGAGTCTCTATGGCGGGTTTTCGGGCACGGAAACGGCCCGGGACCAGCGCGACTGGTCGGCAAACGTCGCCGTCATTGACGGGGAAAATGCGCGCCGGTGCGTGGTGGGTGCGAATGCGGCGGCACTGGACGGCTTTACCGTCACCCGGGGACATGCCAACTACGGCGGCGGCATGTACAACTATTCTTCTTCGCCGACCGTGACGAACTGCGTGTTCACCGGCAACTCTGGCAGCGGCATGTACAACGAATACTTTTCTTTGCCGACGGTTACGAACTGCGTGTTCACCGGCAACTCAGCCTATTCCGGCGGCGGGATGTGCAACTACTATTCATCGCCAACGGTTACGAATTGCACGTTCACCGGCAACTCGGCCACGATCGGCGGCGCCATGGGTTACGTGAGTTCCTCCCCGATCTTGACGAACTGCATCCTCTGGGGGGACTCCCCACCCGACTATGAAGAAAGCATCGAGAATATCGGGCCGACATCTTCCACACCGTCTGTGACCTATTCATGCATCCAGGGCCCGCACACTCCGGGCGCCGGAAACATCAGCGCAGACCCGCTTTTTGTGGATGCTGGCGGCGCCTGTGTGCAACTTCAGGCGGGTTCTCCATGCATTGACACGGGCACTGCTGCGGGTGCGCCCGCCAAGGATATCCGGGGGGTGGCGCGTCCCCAGGGCGCGGGGATGGACATGGGCGCCTACGAGGGGGCCGTCGCGCCGGGCGACATTGTCACGCTCGCCGTGCAGGTGTCTCCGTCCGGCTATGGCACCACACGGCCATCCGAAGGAGTGCATTCCGTTGTCCGCGGCGAGAATGTCTCGCTGATTGCCACCGCATCCACCGGTCGCTCCTTTGCCGGATGGAGCGGCGATATCTCGAGTCCGTCTCCAAGTCTTGGCATGGTTATGGACGGCAACAAGGCGGTGACGGCGAACTTCGCGATCACAACGCACACCCTGACGTACACGGCGGGCGAACACGGGACGATCAACGGCGACACACCGCAGACGGTGCCGTACCAGGGCGACGGCACACCCGTTGAGGCCGTGGCCGATTCGGGCTCCCGCTTTGTCCAATGGAGCGACGGCTCGACCCAGAACCCGCGCACGGACGGGAATGTGACGGGTGACATCACGGTGACGGCCATCTTTATGGTCCAACACACGCTGACCTATCTTGCGGGCGAACACGGGAGCGTTTCTGGAACGGCGACCCAAACAGTGGACGATGGCGCAAGCGGCACGTCGGTGACCGCTGTGCCGGACACGGGCTGGCACTTTGTCCAGTGGAGCGACGGTCTGACAAACGTGGCTCGCCAAGACACCCATGTCACGGCGGACATTTCGGTTACTGCGCAGTTCGCCGAGGGGCGCGCGTCTTACCGCGTTAACGCGCAAAACACCGCCGGACCCTGGGACGGCATGTCTTGGGCCACTGCGTTCCACGACGTCCAGTCTGCTGTCGACGCGGCCGCCAATGGCGGCGGGGGCGAGGTATGGGTGGCTGCGGGCACGTACACTGCCCAAGGCGATCCGGTGCTGACGATGCGGTCCGGCGTGAATCTCTATGGCGGGTTTGCAGGCGTGGAAACGGCCCGGGACCAGCGAGACTGGCTGGCGAATAGCACCGTCATTGACGGTGAAGGCGCGCGCCGCTGCGTGCTTGGCGCCAATACGGCCGTGCTGGACGGCTTTACCGTCACCTGGGGATATTCTTCCGAGGGCGGCGGCGGTATGTACAACGAATCTTCATCGCCGACGTTGACGAACTGCGCATTCACAAACAACTCTTCCGACGGCGGCGGCGGTATGTACAACTCCGGACCTTCATCGCCGACATTGACGAACTGCGCGTTCTCAGGCAATTCGGGCACCGAAGCCGGCGGCGGGATGCTCAACTCCGACTCTTCATCGCCGACATTGACGAACTGCACGTTCTCAGGCAACTCTGGCGGTTATTACGGCGGCGGGATGTGCAACTTCGGGTCTTGTTCGCCGACGTTGATGAACTGCACATTCTCAGGCAACTCGGCCGGCGGTTACGGCGGCGGGGGGATGTTCAACTATTCTTCTTCGCCGATGTTGGCGAACTGCATCTTTTGGGGTGACACAGCATCCCCCGGGGCGGAGATATACGACTACGATTCGTCTTCCACGTCTTCGGTGACCTATTCCTGCATCCAAGGCGGACACACAGGCACCGGAAACATCAGCGCAAATCCGCTGTTTGTGGATGCCGCCGGCACCTGTCTGCAACTTCAGACGGGTTCCCCGTGTGTTGACACGGGCACTGCGGCGGGCGCGCCCGCCGCGGATATTCGCGGGGTGGCGCGTCCGCAGGGCACGGGGGTGGACATGGGCGCCTACGAAGGCGCTGTTGCGTCCGGCGACATTCTTACGCTCACAGTGCAGGTGTCCCCGGCCGGTTACGGCGCCACCACGCCGTCCGCAGGGGTGCATTCTGTGGTCCGCGGGGAGACCATCCCCCTGACGGCCACGGCATCCACCGGGCATGCCTTTGCCGGCTGGAGCGGCGATCTTTCCAGTGTGTCTCCGAGTGCTCAAATAATCATGGACGGCAACAAGTCGGTGACGGCGAACTTCACGGCCGCGATGCACACCCTGACGTACACGGCGGGCGAACACGGAACGCTCAGCGGCGAGACACCGCAAACGGTGGAATACGGGGGCAGCGGCACACCCGTCAGGGCCGTGGCCGATTCCAACTTCCGTTTTGTGCAATGGACCGACGGTTCGACCCAGAACCCGCGCACGGACACCGGAGTCACCGGTGACATTAACGTGACGGCCATTTTTGGGCCGGGCCACACGCTGATCTATGCGGCGGGTGAACACGGGACCGTTTACGGAACCACCTTGCAGTCCCTGGACGAGGGCGGAAACGGCACGTCCGTGACTGCCATGGCAGACATTGGCTGGCACTTTGTGCAATGGAGCGACGGCGTGACCACGGCAACGCGCCAGGACACGAACGTCGTGGCCGACCTCTCCGTTACGGCCCAGTTTGCGGAAGGAGCGGTGGCTTACCGGGTCAACGCGCAGAACACCGCCGGCCCCTGGGACGGCACCACCTGGACGACGGCGTTCCAGGACATCCAGTCGGCCGTGGAAGCGGCTGCGGCGGCGGGTGCTGAGGTATGGGTTGCCGCAGGCACCTATGTTTCCGTGACGGATCCCGTGGTGACGATGCGGCTTGGGGTGGGCCTCTATGGCGGGTTTGCGGGCACGGAAAGCTCGGGCGACCAGCGTGATGTGACGGCGAACCCTACTGTCATTGACGGGCAAAAAGCGCGCCGGTGCGTGGTTGGCGCCAATGCGGCCGTGTTGGACGGCTTCACCGTCACCCGGGGATATGCTTTCGAGTATGGCGGCGGGATGTACAACGTCTCCTGTTCCCCGATGATCGCGAACTGCGCGTTTGCAGGCAATTCGGCCGATTCCGGCGGCGGGATGTACAACGAGTCTTGTTCCCCGACGGTCGCAAACTGCGCGTTTACAGGCAATTCGGCGGGCGGCGGCGGCGGGATGTGCAACGAATCTTCTTCGCCGACGTTGACGAACTGCACGCTTACAGGCAATTCGGCGAACCTCGGCGGCGGGATGTACAACTATTTCCAGTGCTCACCGGTATTGACAAACTGCAAGTTCACCGGCAACTCGGCCAGCGGTACGGGCGTCGGTGGCGGGATGTGTAACCTCTATTCTTCGGCGACGTTGATGAACTGTTCATTCACCGGCAACTCAGCCATCGGTTCCTATGGCGGGGGTGGCGGAATGCTCAACATGTCTGTTTCACTAAGATTGACGAACTGCATTCTTTGGGGTGACACCGCGTCCGCCGGACCGGAAATACTTGACTACGGCGCGTATTATGGCGGCTCGCCTTCCACGCTTGTTGTGACCTATTCCTGCATTCAGGGCGGATACACGGGTGCCGGGAACATCAGTGCGGACCCGCTGTTTGTGGATGCCGGCGGCGCCTGCGTGCAACTGCAAGCGGGTTCCCCGTGCATTGACACGGGCACCGCGGCGGGCGCGCCCGTCACGGATATCCGCGGGGTGGCGCGGCCGCAGGGCGCGGGCATTGACATGGGCGCCTACGAGGGCGCCGTGGCGCCGGATGGCATTGTCACGCTCACGGTGCAGGTGTCCCCGGCCGGCTACGGCGCCACCGTGCCGTCCGAAGGGGTGCATTCGGTTGTCCGCGGCGAGACCGTTCCGTTGTTTGCCATCGCATCCACCGGGTACATGTCTATCGGCTGGAGCGGAGACATTTCCAGCGCTTCTCCAAGTTCCAGTATTGTCATGGACGGCAGCAAGGCAGTGACGGCGAACTTCTCGGTTGCAATGTATACCCTGACGTACACGGCGGGCGAAAACGGAACGATCAGTGGCGAGACGCCGCAGACGGTGGTGTACGGGGGCAGCGGCACGCCCGTGAGGGCCGTGGCCGATTCCAACCACCGCTTTGTGCAATGGAGCGACGGTTCGACCCAGAACCCGCGCACGGACACCGATGTCACAAGCGACATCACGGTCACGGCCACGTTTGCGCCGGGTCACACGCTGATATACGCGGCGGGCGAACACGGGACCACTTTTGGAATCACAATTCAGTCCGTGGACGAGGGCGGAAACGGCACGCCTGTGACTGCCATGGCGGACCCGGGCTGGCACTTTGTTCAGTGGAGCGACGGGTTAACCGGCGTGACACGCCAGGACACGAATGTCACGTCCGACCTCTCCGTTACGGCCCAGTTTGCCGAGGGGGTGGTGGCTTACCGGGTCAACGCGCAGAACACCGCGGGTCCCTGGGACGGCACCACTTGGGCCACGGCGTTCCGGGACATCCAGTCGGCCGTGGAAGCGGCCTCGGCAACGGGCGGTGAGGTATGGGTCGCCGCAGGCACGTATGTTGGCGCGGGTAATCCTGTGGTGACGATGCGGCCGGGGGTGGGTCTCTACGGCGGGTTTGCGGGCACGGAAACGGCCCGTGACCAGCGTGACTGGCCGGCGAATGCCACCGTCATCGACGGCGAAAACGCACGCCGGTGCATGGTGGGCGCCAATGCGGCCGTGCTGGACGGCTTCACCGTCACCCGGGGATATGATTACTCCTCAGGTGGCGGGATGTACAACGCCTATGTTTCGCCGATGTTGATGAACTGCGCGTTCACAGGCAACTCGACCGGCTATTACGGCTGCGGCGGCGGGATGTACAACGAAGACGCTTTGCCAACATTGACGGACTGCGTGTTCACAGGCAACACAGGCGGCTACTACGGCGGCGCGATGTACACCGACTCTTCCTCGCCGACGCTGACGAACTGCGTGTTCATAAGCAACTCGGCCCGCTATTACGGCGGCGGGATGTACTGCGATTACGGTTCCCCGCGGTTGATGAACTGCACGTTCACGCGCAATTCGGCGGGTAGTGCCGGCGGCGGGATATACTACTACAGTAACTCTGCCCCGCCGCAGGTGTTGACGAATTGCATCTTCTGGGGTGACACCGCATCCTACGACGCGGAAGTATACTATAACAGCAGCAGTTCCGGCTCGTTGGTGACCTACTCCTGCATCCAGGGCGGCTACAAAGGCACCGGGAACATCAGCGCGGACCCGCTGTTCTTGGACGCCAATGACGGCAGGCTGGAGCTTCGGGCGGGTTGCCCGTGCGTTGACACCGGAACCGCGGCGGGCGCGCCCGCCACGGACATCCGTGGTGCGGCGCGGCCGCAGGGCGCGGGCATTGACATGGGCGCCTATGAGGGCGCGGTGGCGCCGGAAGATGTTGTCACGCTCACGGTGCAGGTGTCCCCGGCCGGCTACGGCACCACCGTGCCGTCCGAAGGGGCGCATACTTTTGTCCGCGGCGAAACCGTCACGCTGACGGCCACGGCATCCGCCGAGCACGTGTTTGCCGGCTGGAGCGGCGACATTTCCGGTGCGTCCCCGAGAATCCAAGTCCTTATGGACGGCAGCAAGGTCGTTACGGCGAACTTCTTGATGATGTCGTTCACCCTGACGTACACGGCGGGCGAAAACGGAACGATCAACGGCGACACGCCGCAGACGGTGGAATACGGGGGCAGCGGCATGCCCGTCAGGGCCGTGGCCGATCCCAACCACCGTTTTGTGCAATGGAGCGACGGTTCGACCCAGAATCCGCGGACGGACAGCGGTGTCATCGGTGACATCACGGTGACGGCCACCTTTGGGCCGGGCCACTCGCTGACATACGGGATGGACGGCCGCGGGACCATCTATGGGGCCACAATTCAGTCCTTGGACGAGGGCGGAAACGGCACGCCCGTGACCGCCATGGCGGACTTTGGCTGGCGCTTTGTCCAGTGGAGCGACGGGATGGCCACTGCAACGCGCCAGGACACGAACGTCACGGCCGACCTTTCCGTCACGGCCCAGTTTGCCGAAGGAGCGGCGGCTTACCTGGTCAACGCGCAGAACACTGCCGGCCCCTGGGACGGCGCCGCCTGGGCCACGGCGTTCCTAGACATCCAGTCCGCCGTGGATGCGGCCGCCAACAGCGGCAGCGGCGGCGAGGTGTGGGTGGCTGCGGGCGTGTATGTTTCCGCCAGTGATCCCGTGGTGACGATGCGGCCCGGGGTGGGCATCTATGGCGGGTTTGCGGGCACGGAAAGCTCCGGCGATCAGCGCGACTGGTCGGCGAACGTCACTGTCATCGACGGACAAAACGTGCGCCGGTGCGTGGTGGGCTGCAACGTGGCCGTGCTGGACGGCTTTGCCGTCACCCGGGGATACTCCGCTTCCACATACAGCGGCGGCGGGATGTACAACATATCTTCCTCCCCGGTGGTGGCGAACTGCGTGTTCACAGGCAACAGGGGCGCCTATATCGGCGGTGGGATGTGCAACCAATCTTCCTCTCCGACGTTGACGAACTGTGTGTTCACAGGCAACTCAGCCTACGCCGGCGGCGGGATAAGCAGTATTTTCTCTTCTTATCCGCAGTTGATGAACTGCACGTTCACAGGCAACTCGGCCGGCTACGCCGGCGGCGGGATACTCAACTACGGATCTTCGCCGGTGTTCACGAATTGCATCCTTTGGGGTGATGCCTCATCCTCCGGGGCGGAAATAAACAATTTTGATTCGAGTTCCGTGCCGTTGGTGACGTACTCCTGCATCCAGGGGGGGTACACCGGAACAGGCAACATCAGTGCGGATCCGCTGTTTGTGGACGTCAACGGCGGCAGCCTGGAACTGCAGGCGGGTTCCCCGTGCATTGACCGGGGTGCTGCGGCGGGCGCGCCCGGCACAGATATCCGCGGCGTGGCCCGTCCCCAGGGCGCGGGGGTGGACATGGGCGCCTACGAGGGCGCTGTTGCGCCGGGGGACATCGTCACGCTCACGGTGCAGGCGTCCCCGTCCGGCTACGGCACCACCGTGCCGTCCGTGGGGGCGCATTCTTTTGTCCGCGGCGAGACCGTTCCCCTGTTTGCCGTCCCGGCCACAGGGCGCGTGTTTGCCGGCTGGAGCGGCGACATTTCCGATGCGTCGCCGAGCGTCCAAATCCTTATGAACGGCAGCAAGGCGGTGACGGCGAATTTCTCATCCAAAACGTACACCCTTGCGTACATGGCGGGCGAACACGGAACGATCAACGGCGACACGCCGCAGACGGTGGCATACGGGGAGAGCGGCACACCCGTTGAGGCCGTGGCCGATTCCGGCTACCGCTTTGTTCAATGGAGCGACGGTTCGACGCAGAACCCGCGCACGGACGCAATTGTGACGGGTGATCTCACGGTCACGGCATCTTTCACCGCTGTTTACACGCTGACGTATGCGGCGGGCGAACACGGAGGCATTTCGGGAACGACGCCGCAGACCGTGAATGAGGGCGCAAGCGGCGCGCCGGTCCAGGCGGTGGCGGACACGGGGTACTACTTTGTTCAATGGAGCGACGGTTCGACGCAGAACCCGCGCACGGACGTGAATGTGACAGGGGACGTTTCGGTGACGGCAAGTTTCGCGGCCGACGTTTACCCTGTCGCCGCATCCCTTTCGCCGGCCCAGGGGTCCATTGCCGGCGGCACCACTGTAACCATTCAGGGAACCGGGTTCACCCAGCTTGGAACAACGCGCGTCACCTTTGACGGTGTCGCTGCCGGCAACGTCCAGGCAATCGATGCAGGCTCCGGAATCCTGTGCATCACCTGCGCCGCGCCCCCGCATGCCGCGGGCGCTGTGGATGTGGTCGTGATTAATCCCGGCGGCGGCACCAGCACCCTGACGGCCGCATTCACCTATGTGGTTGGGCAGTATTTTACGCAGTTCTTCACGTCGGGCAACAACGACACAGACTACATGACCTTGCGTCTGCTGCCGGATGGTTCCCGGGATTTCTACAGCGCCTGCAACGAGCCGGCCACAAACTTTTTGACAGACCCGGCGGGGGGAACCGCGTTGCCCGTGGGCGACGACATGTATGCCGGCGTCACCCTGACGGACGGTCAGCAGGTTTCGCTGTACGGGGTCTCCTATTCGACGTTCTATGTGGGCAGCAATGGCTACATCACCTTTGGCGACGGCGACGGCACCTACCCACCAAGCCTTGACAATCATTTCAGGCTGCCCCGCGTTTCATGGCTGTATGAAGATCTTTATCCGCGCGGGGGCCAGGTGACGTGGAAACAGCTCGCGAACCGGGTTGTTGTGACATTCCAGAATGTACCCCAGTACTACGACAACGGTTCAAACACCGCGCAGATAGAACTGTACTTCAATGGCGAAATCACAATTACATGGCTCGGGATGGACTCCAACTCCGGGCTGGCGGGATTGTCCCGGGGCGCGGGCGTGCCCGCGGATTATCGGGACAGTGATCTGACCGGGTTTGAATCATGCTCGGGGCTCTCCCTTGTCCCGCTGCCGGGACTCGTTTCCTCCGGACACGCGGGCGGACCGTTCACGCCGTCCTCCGCCGAATACACGGTGACAAACTCGGGCAGTGACGCCATACCCTGGACGGCCTCCCCGACCCAGCCGTGGATCACGGTTTCCCCGGCGGCGGGCACGCTCGATCCCGGCGCGTCGGTCACGGTCACGGCGGCGCTGAATGCTGCGGCAAACGAACTCACACCGGGCAGTTACGCCGACACGGTGACGTTCAACGACACGCTCACCGGGTTCACATTCAGCAGAGATGTGTCGCTCACCGTCTTTGAAGTGGACACGACCCCGCCGGTCATTAACGCCTGCGCGCCGGATCAGACCGTTTCGGTGGACGACTCCTGCCAGGCCGTGATACCCGACATTACGGCGGAGGTCGTCGCAACAGACAACTTCGACACCAGCCTGACCGTAACCCAGTCTCCGGTGGCGGGCACGGTTGTCGCCCTAGGTGACACCTTCCTGGCGACCCTGACCGTGACCGACAGCTCGGGCAACGCCGCCACCTGCGAGGCAAAGCTCACCGTGGCGGACACGACTGCGCCTGTCATCACCCTCCTGGGATCCAATCCGGTAACCGTGGAGTACCGCGCGATCTACACGGACGCCGGGGCGGAGGCTTGGGACGCCTGCGCGGGCAACCTGACGGCAAACATCATTGCGGCAGGCAAGGTGTACACGGCGGTGGCCGGCACCCACATCGTGACCTATACCGTGGACGACGGCAACGGCAACAGCGCCGTTCCGGTCACGCGATCCGTGATCGTCACGGGCGTGTACGTGACGCTGCGCGTCAACGCGGCGAACACCGCCGGTCCGTGGGACGGTCTTTCCTGGGATACGGCGTTCCAGGACATCCAGTCCGCCATCGACGCGGCCCACAACCACGGCGGCGGCGAAGTGTGGGTGGCGAATGGTGTCTATGGTGAACTGAGAAACAATGACGAAGGCGCGCTGATGATGGCGCCGGGCGTCAGCCTGTTCGGCGGATTCGCCGGTGTCGAAGAACAACGGGCTGATAGAAACCCGGCGTTGCACGAAACCGTCATTGACGGCCTGACCGCCCGCAACGGCTCCAAGGCGGTCCATGTCGTGGTTGCAGCCGACAATGCCGCCCTCGACGGATTCACGATTACAAACGGAGACGCCAACGACGGCGGCTATCGTGGGGACAACGGCGGGGGCCTGCTCATTGAGTACGTGTCGCCGACCATCAACAATTGCGTCTTTTACGGCAATGCCGGGCGCTGGGGCGCCTGCATCTTTGCGGACAATTCCCAGGCGCAGGTGTCCAACTGCATCTTCCATGACAACATGTCGCGCAACAATGGCGGCGGCATTCATGCCCAGAGTTCCGCCCTCACGGTGACCAATTCGCTCTTCTACAACAACACCGCCCTTTATGGCGGGGGTATTGCGCTCGACGGGGGCACGCTCACCGCAGTCAATTGCACCTTCTACAACAATTCTGCAAACGGCGGAGCCATCCGCCTCGCCTATGACACCGGCATTGTTGTCACCAATTGCATCCTGTGGCAGAACTCCAACTCGATTTCGGTGTGGTCCGCCAGCCCCACCGTCACCTGGTCGGACGTGCAGGGCGGCTGGGCGGGTGAGGGCAATATTGATGTCGACCCGCTGTTTGCGGACGCCAAAGGCGGCAACTTCCAGCTTCAATTGTGTTCCCCGTCCATTGACGCGGGCACCCCGGCGGGTGCGCCCGCCGCGGATATCCGCGGGGTGGCGCGTCCCCAGGGCGCGGGTGTGGACATGGGCGCCTATGAGGGGGCCGCAACGTCCACGGACGTGACGGCACCGGTGATCACGCTTGTCGGAGATGCCGCGGTTACGGTGGAGTGCGGCGCAACCTACACAGACGCGGGCGCAACGGCCGGCGACGCCTGCTCGGGCGACCTGACCGGCAGCATTATGGTGGGCGGCGACACGGTGAACACCACCGTGCCCGGCGTCTACGCGGTGACCTACAACGTGAATGACGCCGGCGGCAACAGCGCCGCCGAGGTCACAAGGACGGTGACTGTGGCGGACACGACAGCTCCGGTGATCACCCTCAATGGGGATGCCGCGGTGACCGTCGAGTATGACGGCACCTACACCGAGCTTGGCGCCACCGTTGCAGACAACTGCGCCACGGGCCTGGTCGTGACGATTGGCGGCGACGCAGTGAACACCGCGGTGGCCGGCATCCACACCGTGATCTACACCGTGGATGATGGGAATGGCAACAGCGCCGTTCCGGTAACGCGATCCGTGACCGTCACGGGCGTGTACGTGACGCTGCGCGTCAACGCGGCGAACACCGCCGGCCCGTGGGACGGCGCCACCTGGGAGACGGCATTCCAGGACATCCAGTCCGGCGTGGACGCGGCCGCCAACGCAGGCAGCGGCGAAGTGTGGGTGGCTGCGGCCACGTATGCCGCCGCAAGCGATCCCGTGGTGGCGATGCGGTCCGGCGTGAAACTGTATGGCGGGTTTGCGGGCACGGAAACGGCCCGAGACCAGCGTGATGCTGCGGCGAACTTCACTGTGATCGACGGCGAAGATACGCGCCGCTGCGTGACGGGCGCGGATTCTGCGCTGCTTGACGGATTCTCCATCACGCAGGGGTATGCCGGTTATGCCGGCGGCGGAATGCACAACTACGGCGTTGCGCCCACCGTGATGAACTGTACCTTTGTCGACAACACTTCCGGAGGCATTGGCGGCGCGGCCTATTGCTATGGGGCGGCCGCCACATTTGGCAAGTGTGTGTTCTCCGGAAACCAGAGCGTTCATGGCGGCGCCACGGCGTTTGAATATTGTTCCGGCCTGGTCATGGAGGACTGCACCTTCTCCGTCAATTCCAACTGGGGCGGCAACGGCGGCACGATGTACATCTACGAGGGCTCCATGGCCCTGCGCCGGTGCGCGTTCAGCAGCAGTTACACGCCGGCAAGCGGCGGCGTCTTAATCTGCTACAGCGCGGCCCTGGACGTGGCGGGATGCACCTTCTCGGACAATCAGTGTGACGGCAGCGGCGGGGCGATCTTCGCGTATGACTGGTCGCAACTGACCATCTCGGACAGCAGTTTCATAAACAATGCCACCTACGGTTCTGGCACCGGCGGAGGTGCGATAGACGCGGACTATTCTGACGTGGACATTTCCCGGACGGTGTTCCGCGGGAATTATGCGTGCGGTTGGGGCGGCGCAATCGTTCAGTCCTCCGGCGGAACCTTGACGGCGTCCAACTGCGTATTTTCAGGCAACGCCGCGCGCGGCGGCGGCGGGGCCGCGCATCAGAACTGGTACACGACGGGACGCTACACCAACTGTACCTTCTCCTATAATGTTGCGCAGAACAGATATGACGGGTGTTCCGGCGGCGCATTTTACGCCAATATGAGTGCCGTTCTGGAACTGGCCAACTGCATACTCTACGGCGACACTCAGCCGGAGATCTATTCCTCCAGCAGCGTCGCACCGCTGGTGCGCTATTCGGATGTTCAGGGGGGGTATGCCGGGGAGTTCAACCTCGCGGCCGACCCGTTCTTTGTTTATGCCGGACGCGGCAATTTCCAGCTTCAATTGTGTTCTCCGTGCATTGACACCGGCACCGCAACGGATGCGCCAGCCGTGGATATCCAGGGGGTGGCGCGTCCCCAGGGCGCGGGTGTGGACATGGGCGCATACGAGGGGGCGGCAACGGCTTCGGACGTGACCGCGCCGGTGATCAGGCTTGTCGGAGACGCCGCGGTTACTGTGGAGTGCGGCGCAGCCTACACAGACGCGGGCGCGACGGCCAGTGACGCCTGCACGGGCGACCTGACCGGCAGCATAGCCGTTGGCGGCGACACGGTTAACACTGCGGCGCTTGGCACCCACACCGTAACCTACAACGTGGGCGACGGGAACGGCAACAACGCCGCCGAGGTCGCGCGGACGGTAACGGTTGTGGACACCACCCCGCCGGTCATCACCCTCAACGGAGACCCTGCGGTGAGCGTCGCCTACGGTGGTGCCTACACCGAGCTTGGCGCCAATGCCATGGACAACTGCGCGACCGGCCTGACCGTTTCGGTGGGCGGCGACACGGTGAACACTTCTGTGGTCGGCACCTATACCGTTACCTACAACGTGGACGACGGGAATGGCAACGCCGCCAACCAGGCCACGCGGAGCGTGACCGTTACGGGCGTGTACGCGATCTATCGCGTCAATGCGGCGAACACCGCCGGCCCGTGGGACGGCGCTTCCTGGGAGACGGCATTCCAGGACATCCAGTCCGCCGTGGACGTGGCCGCCGATGCCGGCGGCAGCGATGTGTGGGTGGCTGCGGGCGCCTATACCGCCGCAAGCGATCCCGTGGTGACGATGCGGTCCGGCGTGAAGCTGTATGGCGGGTTTGCGGGCACGGAAAGCGCGCTGGACGGGCGCGATGTTGCGGCGAACGTCACCGTTATTGACGGACAGAATGCGCGCCGCTGTGTGACGGGCGCGGATGCGGCCCTGCTCGACGGTTTCACCGTCACGCAGGGGTATGCCGGCTATGCCGGCGGCGGGATGTACAACTACGGTGTTGCGCCCACGGTGATGAGCTGCACCTTCACCGGCAACGTTGCCGACGGCGTCGGCGGCGGCGCCTACAGCATCTACGCAGCCGCCACGTTTGGCAGATGCATGTTCTCCGGAAACCGGACCGTATGGGGAGGCGCCGTGGGGTGCGAGTACTGCCCGACTTCGACCATGGAGGACTGCACCTTCACCGGCAACTCCACTTGGGGCGCCTATGGCGGCGCGATATACCTTTACATGGCCCCCATGACGCTGCGCCGGTGCGTGCTTGACGCGAATTTCTCGCCGTCAAACGCGGGTGCCATAAGCTGCTACGACGCCGCTCTGGAAATCGCGGAATGTGCCTTTTCAGAGAACGAGTGCTATGGTGGCGGCGGCGCGATTCTTGTTTATGGCGGATCAGAACTGACAGTCTCGGACAGCAGTTTCTCACACAACGCCGCCAATGGTTCTGGAAGCTGCGGTGGCGCGATCGACTCGGACTATTCCGGCGCCGATATTTCCCGGAGCGAGTTCCGTTCAAATTACGCGACGGGTTGGGGCGGAGCAGTCATGCAGGCTGGCTCCGGAACGCTGACTGCGGGCAACTGTGTTTTCTTGGACAACGGCGTGGGCTGCGGCGGTGGCGCCTTGCACATCAATTACAGCGGAGTTGGACGATTCACAAACTGCACCTTTGCCGGGAACGTTGCCCATGCATACGACGGCAATCCGGGCGGCGCATTCTACGTAAGCCACAGCACCACATTGGAATTGACCAATTGCATTTTGTACGGCGATTCTCAGCCTGAGATTAATGCATGGAGTGGTGTGGTGCCCGTGGTGCGCTACTCGGATGTTCAGGGCGGGTATAACGGGGAGTTCAACCTTTCGGCAGACCCGTTCTTTGTGGACGCCATCGGCGGCAATGTCCAGCTTCAATTGTGCTCTCCGGGCATCGACACTGGCACCGTGGAGGGCGCGCCCGCCACGGATATCCAGGGCGTGACGCGTCCCCAGGGCGCGGGTGTGGACATGGGCGCCTATGAGGGGGCGCCAACGGTCACAGATGTGACCGCGCCGATAATCACGCTTGTCGGAGATGCCGCGGTTACTGTCGAGTGCGGCGCAACCTACACAGACGCGGGCGCGACGGCCAGCGATGCCTGCTCGGGCGACCTGACAACCAGTATTGTCCCGGTGAACCTGGTGAACACGGCCGCGCTCGGCACCTATACCGTGACCTACAACGTGGGTGACGGCAACGGCAACAATGCGGCACAGGTCACGCGGACGGTGACTGTTGTGGACACGACCCCGCCGGTCATCACCCTCAATGGAGATGCTGCGGTCAGTGTTGTGCATGGCAGCTCCTACACTGAACTGGGCGCCAATGCCAGCGACAACTGCGCGACGGGCCTGACTGTTTCGGTGGGCGGCGACACGGTGAACACCTCCGTGGTCGGCACCTATACGGTGACCTACAACGTGGATGACGGGAACGGCAACGCCGCCAACCAGGTAGCGCGGAGCGTGACCGTCACGGGCGTGTATTCGGTTTATCATGTCAACGCGGCGAACACCGCCGGTCCGTGGGACGGCGCCACTTGGGAGACGGCGTTCCAGGACATTCAGTCCGCCGTGGATGTGGCTGCCAACGCTGGCGGCAGCGATGTGTGGGTGGCTGCGGGCAACTATATTGCCGCAAGCGATCCCGTGGTGACCGTGCGGCCGGGCGTGAAACTTTATGGCGGTTTTGCGGGCACCGAAAGCGCGCTGGACGGGCGTGATGTTTCGGCGAACGTCACCGTCATTGACGGACAAGATGCGTACCGTTGCGTGGTGGGCGCGGGGCCGGCCGTGCTGGACGGCTTTACCGTCACGCGGGGAAATGCGTACGAAGGCGGCGGGTTGCACACCAACGGCATGTCGGTGGCCAACTGTGCCTTTGTGGGCAACAGGGCCTCCTATACGGGCGGTGCGGTGTGCTCCGACAACGCCGCCCTCTCCTCGTTCAGCAATTGTGCGTTCTCGGGGAATCAAGCCAACTACGGCGGTGCGGCGTACTTCTACGGCACCCCCTTCTCGTTTAGTGATTGCGAATTCTTGGGGAATCCGGCCGGCTATGGAGGGGCCGTTGAATATGACACCTGTCCCGCATCAACCATGGAAGACTGCGCCTTCTCCGACAATGCCAACTGGGGCGGCTACGGCGGCGCAATGTATCAGTACAGGACTCCCCTGACGTTGAGCCGGTGCTCGTTTGACGCGAATTGTACTTCGTCAATCGGGGGCGCCATTGCCTGCTACAACTCAGCCCTGGAAACTGTGCAATGCGCCTTCTCACAGAACCGGGGCGACGGCAGCGGCGGGGCAATTTATGCATGGGGTGGATCCCAACTGACCGTTTCGGAAAGTTCCTTCACGGATAACCGCACAAACAGCAGTGGCGGCGCGATACGCATGGACGATTCTGGCGCGGACATTTCTCGGAACGAGTTCCGCGCAAATTCTGCATCCGGTTGGGGCGGCGCAATCCTTCAGCACTCCTCCGGAATCCTGACGGCGGCCAACTGCATCTTTTGGGGGAACCATGTGGGCGGCGGGGGAGGAGCCGCGCACATGAACTACAGTACGGTGGGACGCTACACAAACTGCAGCTTCTCCCAGAACATCGCGGACAAGGGATACGATGGGTGCGCTGGCGGCGCTTTTTATCCCAATTGGAACGCCACGCTGGAATTGACCAACTGTATCCTGTACGGTGACACCCTGCCGGAGATTGATTCTCGCAGCAGTGTCGCGCCGGTGGTGCGCTACTCGGATGTCCAGGGGGGCTATGACGGGGAGTCCAATCTCTCGGCGGACCCGTTCTTTGTTGACGCCGCAGGAGGCAATTTCCAGCTTCAACTGTGTTCTCCGGGCATTGACACCGGCACTGCGGAGGGCGCGCCCGCCGCGGATATTCAGGGGGTGGCGCGTCCCCAGGGCGCGGGCGTGGACATGGGCGCCTATGAGGGGGCGGCAACGTCTGCGGATGTGACGGCGCCGATAATAACGCTTGTGGGCGATGCCGCGGTCACTGTCGAGTGCGGCGCAACCTACACAGACGCGGGCGCGACGGCAGTCGATGCCTGCTCGGGCGACCTGACAACCAGCATTGTCCCGGTGAACCCGGTGAATACGGCCGCGCCCGGCACCTATACCGTGACCTACAACGTGGGCGACGGCAACGGCAACAATGCCGCCGAGATCACGCGGATGGTGAGTGTTGTGGACACCACCCCGCCGGTCATCACCCTCAATGGAGACGCCGCGGTCAGTGTTGTACACGGCGACACCTACACCGAACTGGGTGCCACCGCCACGGACAACTGCGCCACCGGCCTGACCGTCTTGGTGGGCGGCGACACGGTGAACACGTCGGTCGTCGGCACCTACACCGTGACCTACAATGTGGACGACGGCAACGGAAACGCCGCCAGCCAGGTCACGCGGACGGTGACCGTTACGGGTGTGTACTCCGTCTATCACGTCAATCCGGCGAACAGCGCCGGCCCGTGGGACGGCGCTTCCTGGGAGACGGCGTTCCAGGACATCCAGTCCGGGGTGGACGCGGCTGCCAACGCCGGCGGCAGCGACGTGTGGGTGGCTGCGGGCGCCTATGCCGCCGCAAGTGATCCCGTGGTGACCCTGCGGTCCGGCGTGAAACTTTATGGCGGTTTTGCGGGCACGGAATGCTCGCTGGACGGGCGCGACATTGCGGCGAACCTCACCGTCATTGACGGTCAAAATGCGCGCCGCTGCGTGGTTGGCGCGGACGCGGCCCTGCTCGACGGATTTACCGTCACGCAGGGAACCAACAGTTGGGCCGGCGGCGGCCTGTACAACTCCGGCGTATCGCCCGCGGTGATGAATTGCACCTTCTCCAACAACACGGCGGGATGGGTTGGCGGTGGCGCGTACGGCGGCAGCAATGCGGCCCCGACGTTTGGCAAGTGTGTGTTCACCGGCAACCATGCCGTCTATGGTGCCGCTGTGGAGTTTGAGGGCTGCCCCGCTGTGACATCGGTCTTCGAGGACTGCGCCTTCTCCGGCAATTCCAACTGGGGTGGCCAGGGCGGCGCGGTGCATCTCTGGTATTCTCCTGCGACATTACTCCGCTGCACCTTCACTGGAAACAGCTCCTCACAACATGGCGGTGCTGTAAACTGTCACGGCATAGTGCTGGATATCACGGATTGCGTCTTCTCGGGGAACTATGCCTCTATCAATGGCGGCGCAATAAGCGCATGGGATTATTCCCAAATATCGATCTCGAGGGGAACCTTCCTGAACAATTCGGGTGCGGGCTCGGCCGGCGGCGCGCTGTGCGTACAATACACGGATACAGACATTTCCGACAGCGTGTTCAGAGGCAATTCAGCCCCCTATGGCGGCGCGATTCATCAGTCCATGGCTGGAACACTGACGGCCGTGAACTGTGAGTTCACCGGAAATTCCGGCAATTGCGGCGGCGGAGCGGATCATTTGAATTACAGTACCGTGGGACGCTTCACAAACTGCACCTTCGCAAACAACATCGACACGAACGCTTGTGGAAATCCGGGCGGCGTATTTTTCGCCACGCAGAGCGCCACGCTGGAATTGACCAACTGCATTCTGTATGGCGATTCGCAGCCCGAGATCAATTCCTGGAGCAGTGTCGCGCCGGCGGTGCGCCACTCGGATGTTCAAGGGGGCTATGACGGCGACTTCAACCTGTCTGCGGCCCCCTACTTTGTTGACCCCGCCGGCGGCAACTTCCAGCTTCAATTGTGCTCGCCCTGCATTGACACGGGCACCTCGGAAGGCGCGCCCGCCGCGGACATTCAGGGGGTGGCGCGTCCGCAGGGCGCGGGCATTGACATGGGCGCTTATGAGGGGGCGGCGACGGGTTCGGACGTGACCGCGCCCTGCAGAAACAGGAACAGCGCTCGGGGAGCTTCCTCGGCGGTCTGCTGATGACGGTTATCGCCGGGGTCCTCTCCTGCGGGATGAGTCTCTCGTTCGTCTACGGGCAGGGGCCGATCGTCGAAGCCATGAAAAAACAGGGTGCGGGCGACATTCCCGCGACCTTCGCGGTGTGGGCCGTCGGATTGCTGGGCGGGTCCCTGCTCAATGTCCTCTATCCTGCCTATCTCATGACGAAGAACAAATCTTGGCGTGTGCTGGGCGAGAGTCGGAAAGAGTTGGTTCTGGCGGCGATCATCGGGCTGAATATGGCCCTCGGCGTGGTGCTCATGGGGCAGGGGATGGTGGCGCTCGGCGCCCTGGGCGCCTCGGTGGGTTTCGGCATCCAGCAGGCCTCCCAGAT
>CAIXUF010000003.1 GCA_903922535.1 Candidatus Hydrogenedentota bacterium | reverse complement strand
GCCAGCCATGGCAAGCGTGATCGCGACGCCCAGGATGGTCATTGCGACCATCATCTCCACGAGGGAGAAGGCCTTCGCCCGCTGTGCGTTTTTTGGCATGGTTGTTTTCGCGCCGCGGCTCATGGCGGCAAATCGTAGAGTGTGAACACGCCGGTCAGGGTTCTGGCATTGTAGTAGACTCCCGCGCGTTTGCCGGGCTGATGCACATCCGTTGTCACCGCCACCTTCGTGCAGCCGGCAGCGGGTTGGTCGACGGCGACCGTGGTCACGCGGCGAAACCGTCCGTCGGTGCTGGGCGTGCCGTAATCGTCCACGATCGTCCCGTTTTCGACAAACCCCAAAAGATCCCCATAGGGAATGGCACGCGCCCGTTCGATACGGGCATTGCTGATCGTGGTCGCGGCGTACCCGTCACGCACCGTTCGAATCAGGTTCATGGAGACATCGAGGATCTGATAGGAACCGGCCAGCACGATCAGGATGACCGTGCAGGCGATCACCGTTTCGACAAGGGTAAATCCGCTCCTGTGAGCCGTGCGTCGACGTCTCCGGCAATATCGGCTGACGAATAAAGTTAACGCATGCATGCTTGTAATATAGCAGAATCCATACCTCTGACCAAATACTTTCCAAGGACAACGCGAACGGTGCATTCCTTGCGCGATTTCGATTCGAATGCTGCATTTTGGCGTTTTTTCCGCCGCCGCCATTCGCAATATTGCGAAAGGTCGTGCCGCGTCTCCCGCAGGGCCCACCAGCAAGGGCGCATGGCAGCTCCGTCGGTGTCTCTCTTGCGTCCAGGCTTTGTTGTCTGGATCTTTTCGACAGGATTAACAGGATTAGACAGGATTGGTGCTGCCAATCATCTTTTTTGTGAGTTCTTCGTCTTCCATCGAATCCGCCTTCACACGCAACAATCCGACAAAATCCTGTGAATCCTGTCATGTAATCCCGTCGGGTGCCCGCAGAAGTGCCATGCGACCAGCAATTGCCGGGAAATTGCTGGGCAATTTCCTTTTGACATGTAACAAGTTGGAAGGTAATCTAATACTCTTATTGCATATGGTGGTGGGAGGCGGAGTGAATCCACTGTTGGGCAAATTTGCGTTCGCTCGGAAGCGGGTCCCCACCGACGTGCTTGGCTTGGATGTCGGCGGTGTGACAACCCGCGTGGCGCGGTTGAAGCGCACCGGCAACGCCGTGACGCTGGTGGCTGCCGACCTGCTGCCCCATCTGGCGTTGCCGGCGCTGGACGGCGAAGCGACGCATCCCGGACCGCTGCAACTGGCCAAACCGCTTCATTCGCTGTACGCCGCGCTGGCGGTCAGTTCGCCGCAGGCGAGTATCCGGCTCCTTTCGGTTCCGGGCGGGCCTGAGGCCCTTGCGCAACTGAATTTCAACGAATTAATGGGACTCCCCGAAGGCGTGGAGTACCGTATCGGCTACGAAGTGATGGCCTCCGAAGTTCGCAACGAACAGAGTGTCCTGGCATCTGCGCTGCCGGAACGACAGGCCCGTTGGGCGGTGGAGTTGCTGCCGCAGGGCGTTCCCGCGCCGTGTTCGCTGCAGGCGGGCGGCACGGCGGTTCTGAACTGCTTCACGTACGAATTGATGGCGCACCAGGGAAATGTTCCGGCGATTTTTGTCCAGATCGGCACCGATGTGACGGATGTGGCGGTGTTTCACAAGGGCAAGCTGGCGTTGTACCGGCAGTGCCTGATGGGCAGTCAGGCGATCATCAAGAGTGTGCAGGAGCGTTTCGGCATCGAGGAAGAGATCGTTCCCGGCGCACTGGAGGACGATCTCATCGACGCCTCCCAGCCGATCGCCGCTGCCATCGAACCCTTTCTGCGGCAACTGGTGCTCGCACGCGAGTTTGTGGAGCGCAAGCGTTCCTGCCACATCGAGAAGATTCTGCTCTGCGGATCCATCCTGGGGGCGAAGCACTGGAACGCCCAGATCGCCAACACCAT
>CAIXUF010000002.1 GCA_903922535.1 Candidatus Hydrogenedentota bacterium | reverse complement strand
GCCAAGCCGTTACGCACCCCTCCCCCATCCCCTCCCCCCCCGCGCAGGAAACGCCCGTGGACAAAAACTTGCAAACAGGAAACATTTCTCGATATAATTTTCTCGATAAATCTTTCTCGATAAATCTTTCTCCATTGCCCCGGCAACTCCCCAAAAGGACTCATGACATGCAGCACCACAGCATCCACAAGAACCAGTCCGAGACCGGTGGGGCGGGAGCCTGGCCGCGACCGCAGTTCATGGCCGATCCGGACGGCCGTTGTGACGCGGCCCAAGAAGTGAAATGAACCGAAACGGGGCGCACAGCGCCCCGCCGTGCCGCGGGTCCGGCCCGCAGCCACGGTGAAGGAACGCCGACATGAACACTGAAGACAGCATTGTCATCTGCATGGGAAGCTCCTGCTTTGCCCGGGGCAACCGCGAGAACCTCAAGGTGGTGGAGCAGTTTCTGGCCGCACACGACCTGAAGGCCGACGTGCGCCTCGCCGGCAGCCGCTGCGCCGATGAGTGCCAGAAGGGCCCGAACGTCATCATCAACGGCGTGGCGCACCACGGTGTGGACAGCGGCGCCCTGATCGACCTGCTCAACGCCGAATTCTTTGCCTGCAAGAGAAAGTGACCCATGAACCACCAGCACCCCATATTCACGGTGGAAACGGAATGCCAGGACTGCTACAAGTGCCTGCGCCACTGCCCCGTGAAGGCCATACGCGTGGAGAACGGCCACGCGATGGTGATGCCCGACACCTGCGTGTCCTGCGGTGCCTGTGTGGACGCGTGCCCCGTGCATGCGAAGCGCATCCGCGACGATCTGGGCCGCGCGCGGCACCTGGTGCAGTCGGGCCGTCCGGTTTACGTGTCGCTGGCCCCCTCATGGGTCAGCGAGTTTGCGGGCGTGCCGGAGGCAAACATGATCGCGGCGCTGCGTCGGCTGGGCTTCACCGCGGTGAGCGAGACGGCATTGGGCGCCCAGGAAGTGTCCGCGGCGGTGGCCGCCGACATGGTGCAGCCCGGAGGCCGCATCCTGATCTCGTCGGCCTGTCCGTCCGCCGTGGAGTACCTGTACAAGTACCTGCCCGAACAGGCGGCGGCCGTCACCCAGTTGCACTCGCCGGTGCTGGCGCACTGCCGCATGCTGCGCCGCAGTTTCGGCGAAGACATTGCCGTGGTATTCTTCGGCCCGTGCATCGCCAAGAAGAACGAGGCGGACCGCCATCCCAACCTGTTGGACATCGCACTCACCTTCCCTGATCTGCGCGCATGGCTGGAACAGAAGGGCATAAACCCCGCGGTTGTCACTCCCGGTCCGGATGACGGGTTCGTTCCGGAACGTTCGCGCGAAGGCGCCCTGTATCCCGTCGAAGGCGGCATGATAGAGACGCTCAAGGCCCACGGCGCCGTGGCCGGAGCCCGCTACGTGACGCTTGCGGGCCTGCACAACATCCGGCGGGGTCTCCAGGGACTCAAAGCCGACACGCTGACCGTACCGCTGTTCGTTGAGTGCCTCGCGTGCGAGGGCGGCTGCATCGCCGGTCCCTGCGCGGGCGAGGAGGACGCGACGCTCCTGCGGCGGCTGCGCATTGAGGACTACACCCGCTGGCCCGAAGGCCCTCCGGTGAGCGCCGTCACGGTCGCGGTTGCGGAGGACTTTGCCTTCGGCCCGGTGGTGCTCCCGCACCCCGGCAAGTCGCGCATCGCCGAGGCGCTCAAGCGCGTCGGCAAGACCAGCGCGGCGGACGAGCTGAACTGCGGCGGCTGCGGCTACAACACCTGCCGCGATTTCGCCGCCGGGCTCATCGAGGGCCGCGCCGAACCCACCATGTGCGTGTCCTACATGCGCAAGCTGGCGCAGAAAAAAGCCAACGCGCTGCTGCGCTGCATGCCCTCGGCCGTGGTCATCGCCGACAAGGACCTGCGCATCATCGAGTGCAACGAGCTGTTCGGCCGCATGTTCGGCGAGGAGCTTTCACAGGTGTACGACGCGCGCCCCGGGCTCAACCGCTGCCTGCTGTCCAAGGTGGTCCCCTTCGCCGAAATGTTCCAGACCGTGCTCAAGAGCGGCCGCGAGATCCGCTACGACCACTACCGCTGCGAAGACCGGCTCTTCAGCATCACCATCTTCACACTGGAACCGCACGAGGCGGTCGGCGCCATCATCCTCGACGTGACACGCCAGGAGTTCCGCCGCGACCAGATAGCCCAGCGGGCCAACGAGGTGATCACGCGCAACCTGTCCACCGTGCAGGACATTGCCTGCCGCCTTGGCGAGCACATGGCCGACACCGAAATCCTGCTCCGCTCCATCGCCGAGGGCTTCGCGATGGGCGACGGCCGGCACGGGGACTGACGCCATGGACGCCAACGATCTCTTCATCGAGGTGGACTTCCAGCAGAACCGCAAGCACGGGCAGAATATCTGCGGCGACGCCTTTCAACTGCTCAAAATCCCCGAGCAGGCGCGCGTCATCTCGGTGCTGTCCGACGGCCTGGGCAGCGGCGTGAAGGCGAACATCCTGGCGTCGATGACGGCGTCGATGGCCTGCCGTTTCGCCGCGAGCAACATGGACTTCCTGCACTGCGCGGAAATCATGATGGACGCGCTGCCGGTCTGCCAGGTGCGCAAGATCAGCTACGCCACCTTCACGATAGTCGACTGCCACCACAGCGGGCGCACGCGCATCATCGAGATGGACAGCCCCGGTTTTCTGCTCGTGCGGCGCGGCCGGATCGTGCCGCTGGCCTGCGAGGAAAAGGCCTCACCCAAGTGGCAGGACCGCAGGCTGCGCTTCACCCAGCTCAACATGGAGCCCGACGACCGCATTGTCCTTTTTTCCGACGGCATCTCGCAGGCGGGCCTTGGCTCACCCGAATACCCGCTCGGCTGGCGCGAGGAGGGGTGCCGCGACTACGTGCTCGACCAGGTGGCGGACACCCCGTCGATCTCGGCCCGGCACCTCGCGGAGCACATCCTCGTCGCCGCGCTGAGCCGCGAGCCGCGGCGCCGCGCGCAGGACGACATGAGCGCGGGCGTCATCTACTTCCGCCACCCGCGCCGGCTCATCGTGCTCTCGGGACCGCCCTACTCGAAGGACCGCGACGGGGAGTACGCGCGGATGCTGGAGACTTTCGACGGCAAGAGGGTGATCTGCGGCGGCACGACCGCCACGATTCTGGGCCGAGAACTGGCCCGCGAAGTCGTGCTTGAACTGCGCGGGTCGTCGCTGGAACTGCCGCCGCTCTCGCGCATGCCCGGCGTGGACCTGGTGACCGAGGGCATCCTCACGCTGACCAGCGCGGCCCAGATGCTGGAGGACGCGGCGCTGCTGCGCGACAACAACCCGGCCGCCATGCTGGTGGACCTGATGCTGGAAAGCGACGTCATCGAGTTCGTCGTCGGCAGCCGCATCAACGAGGCGCACCAGGACCCGAAGCTGCCCATCGACATCGAGATTCGCCGAAACATCATCAAGCGCATCGCGAAGACGCTTGAAGACCGCTATCTGAAAGAAGTGTCCGTCCAATACATCTAACCCCGGCATGGACGGCCAACACACGGGAGAAAGAGGCATCATGACCACAGCACAGGCGCTCAGAAACTTTGAAAAGGTCTGCGGGATACTCGACGGCCACGGCCGCGACCCCGCAAAGCTCGTACCCATCCTCCAGGCGGTGCAGGCGGAATACCGTTACCTGCCCGAAGAGGTGCTCGCCTATGTGGCCACCTCCCTGGGGCTGCCCCCGGCGCGCGTCTTCGGCGTGGCCACCTTCTACGCCCATTTCGCGCTCAAACCCAAGGGCAAGTACGTCGTTCACGTCTGCGACGGCACCGCCTGCCACGTGAAGGATTCGGAGGGCCTGCTCGGCGCCATCCGCAAGCACCTCAAACTGGAGCCGGGCAGGAACACAACGCCCGACCTGCTGTTCACCGTGGAGACGGTGTCCTGCCTGGGCGCCTGCGGGCTGGCGCCGGTGATGGTCATCAATGAAACGGTGCACGGACAAATGACACCCGAGATGTGCATCGCGGCCATCGACAAACTTATGGAAAGCGAGGTGGGCCAATGAACACCGCATGTGAAAACAACGCAACGATAGACCTGGCCGCGGAAGCGGCCGCCCATGCGCGCGCCATCGCCGCCGTCAAGCGGCGCGTCATCATCTGCGCCGGCACCGGCTGCGTGGCCGGGGGCGCACTCAAGGTGCACGAGGCGCTCGTGCAGCAGTTGCGCGCGCTGGGGCTCGACGTGGCCACCGATTTGGCCGGGGCGGAGACGGGCAACGCGGCCATCGACGTGTACCTGTCCAAGAGCGGCTGCCAGGGTTTCTGCCAGATGGGCCCCCTGGTGACCGTGGAACCCGATGGGCTGCTCTACACCCGCGTGAAGGCCGGGGACGTTCCCGAGATCGTCAAGACCACGCTGGTCGACGGCGAAGTCGTGGAACGGCTGCTCTATATAGACCCGCAGACCGCGGAGCGCCGCCGGGGCAAGGAGGAGATCACCTTCTACCAGCGGCAGTCGCGCACGGTACTGCGCGAATGCGGCGTCATCGACCCCGAGGACATCCGCGAATACATCCACACCGGCGGCTACGCCGGCGCGCGCCGCGCCATGCTGGAAATGACCGACCAGGAGGTTTGCGACGAGATGGTGAAGTCGGGCCTGCGCGGGCGCGGCGGCGGCGGCTTCCCCACGGGCCGCAAATGGGAACTGACCCGGGTGCAGCCCGGCCCGAAAAAATACGTCATCTGCAACGGCGACGAGGGCGACCCCGGCGCGTTCATGGACCGAAGCGTCATGGAGGGCAACCCCCACGCCGTCATCGAGGGCATGATCATCGCCGCCCGCGCCATCGGCGCGGACGAGGGCTATGTGTACGTGCGCATGGAATACCCGCTGGCGGTCAAGCGGCTGCGCCGCGCACAGGACGACGCGCTCAAGGCCGGCGTGCTGGGGGAGAACATCTTCGGCAGCGGATTCAATTTCGACCTGCACATCATGGAGGGCGCGGGCGCCTTCGTCTGCGGCGAGGAAACGGCGCTCATGGCCTCCATTGAAGGCAAGAGGGGCATGCCCGTGCCCAAACCCCCCTTTCCCGCCCAGAGCGGCCTGTGGGGAAAGCCGACGATTATCAACAACGTGGAGACCTTTTCCACGGTGCCCCTCGTGCTCTCCGAGGGGGCGGCCCATTTCAGAAGCATGGGGACGAAGGAGTCGCCGGGCACGAAGACTTTTGCCGTGACCGGTCACGTGGTCAACACGGGACTCGTGGAAATGCCCCTGGGGTCGACGCTCAGGGAGATCGTCTACCATGTCGCCGGCGGCGTGACGGCGGACGACGGGAAGCCCGCGGGCGACGGCTTCAAGGCCGCCCAGATCGGAGGCCCTTCGGGCGGGTGCCTCACCAGGGAACACCTCGACCTGCCCATCGACTTCGATTCGCTCAAAACGGTCGGGGCCATGGTGGGCTCGGGCGGGCTTGTCATCATGAACCGCAGTACCTGCATGATCTCCGTGGCGAGGTTCTTCATGCAGTTTACCCAGAGCGAATCGTGCGGCATGTGCGTGCCCTGCCGGGAGGGAACGAAGCAGATGCTCGCCCTGCTCGACGACATCATCGAAGGACGGG
>CAIXUF010000001.1 GCA_903922535.1 Candidatus Hydrogenedentota bacterium | reverse complement strand
GGCCCTTTTGTCCGTCGCCCACGCAGTCATAGAAATAGCCCAGGCGGGGAAGGGGCTCATAACGCAGCACACCCTCCGTGGCGTCAATATTGCCGCGAAACTCCTGGAAGTCATACCCGATGGACGCGTCGTACCAGCGCCACGGCACGTCACAGGGTCCCTGTCCATAGGCCCACGGGGCGGCGGGCACGGCATCGCCCGTGGCCGCATCATAGGCGACCACATGAAGCGTCGCGAGATCCGGCAGGCGTCCCTCCGCCGCTTTCGACAACAACGCGGCAAAATCCAACACCACCTCCGCCGGGCACTCGTCGCCGTTCCGCGCGTTCGCCGGCGCATCGACGCGCACCAGCACCCGAAACGCGTGATCCGCCGACCACTTCGGCACGGGATCTCCGGCATAGACAAGCGGAGCTACGATCAAAAGGAAAATGCAGAACAGATGATTAGGTTTCATGCTACTGTCCATCGTCTTCGCGCCTAATAGTCTGCGGCGGTCAGGTTGCGTTCCAAATACAAAGAACCCGATGGGGCCATTATACCGACGTTAAGGAAGGATGCGCAGGAATTCCGGGCATCGCCTGAGACCACAACGCCACAGACGCCTACGCGGCGGTCGCGGTCCGGCCACCGCGCTGGGCCGCCCGGCGTGGCCCGTAGCCTCAAAGCGCCCCGGCGGACCCTGGACCGATGTGGCAATGACCATCGACCGCGAGATCACGCTGCGCTCCCAGAAGCGCGCCAAGGAATGGGAGTACCGCGTGAACGCCGTCAACAAGGCCGGCGAAGGCGAACCCAGCAACACCGTCATGGCCGTGCTGTAAAAGTGCAAAGTACGAAGTACGAAGGACAAAGGCTGAAGGACAAAGTGCTGTTTTCGACCTTAGACCTTCGACCTTAGACCTTCGGCCTTTGCCCTTCACCCCGGCCCGCCCCCTGCGGGCCGGGGTTCCTTCCTGTTCTTCCATGGGAAGCGCCCCCCTTTCTCCCGCGGTTGACTTTCTGGCCGATGATGGGCATGATCAGGCGCAAAGAGAGACACTAGAATGCCACGAAAAACCCCATTCATCATTGTGCTGACCAAACGCGAGGAGCGGGAGCTCCGGGAGACCGGGAAGACACTGCCGTACCGGGAGCCCGGGAAAACAGTGAACTGTTCTGAGGCGCTGCGCGCCAGGATAATTCTGATGGCCGCCCAGGGCATGGAAATCCGAGCCACCGCGCAGGCCCTGGGAACGTCAGAGCTGACAGTAAGCAAGTGGCGCAGGCGCTTTTTCGAACAGCGGCTGAAGGGCTTGGAGAGGCACTCCACGGGACTTCCGCGGGCCAAATGCTTGCTGCGGTTCAGCCCGTTCAGCTTCGTGCTGACCGAACGCGAGGAGCGGGAGATCCGGCGCTTGGAGACCGAGAAGACACCGCCGTGCCCTGATGTGCTGCGGGCCGGGAATACGCCGTGTTCTGAGGCGCTGCGCGCCAGGATGATTCTGATGGCCGCCCAGGGCATGCAAAACCAAGCCATCGCGGATGCCCTGGGAACGTCACGCCAGACGGTAAGCTTGTGGTGCAAGCGCTTTTTCGAACAGCGGCTGAAGGGTTTGGAGACGCACCAGACGGGACGTCCGCAGACCAGATTCTAGCCGGGGCATTCCTGACTGTCAGGGCATCGGCGCGCCAGCCGCCGCCTGCCGCGTTTCTTCCGCTGCGCATTCCCCAACTTCCTCGTTGTGGCGCGGTTTCCAGACCACGCCACTCTCTTCCGACCGAAGGTCTCCTCTTTCGTTCGCGGCGCATCCGCCACGCGCCGGTCTTGGCAACCGATACGGCATCCCATTGCCGTACGCACAGAGCGCTTCTGGAAACAGAGT